>JAAXQB010000324.1 GCA_012329085.1 Methanosarcinales archaeon
AATTGTAGATCCTGGTAAAAGTAGCGATTTAATTGCAGATGTTGCTGAAAAAGTCAATGCACTTAAAAATTAAAGATATTGTATAAAAATAAAAAAGTGATTGATTATGGCAAATGATGATACAGGATATCCAGCAGAAGTTATTGAAATAATCGGAAATACAGGAATGCACGGAGAAGCAAGTCAAATACAATGTCGCATACAAGAAGGACGAGATAAAGGGCGAGTTGTGACCAGAAATTGTGTTGGACCTGTGAGAATAGGCGATATTTTAATGCTTGTAGAAACTTCAAGAGAAGCAAAAAAACTATCAAAAAGGTGAGTGAAAAATGGAAAAAAGAAAATGTGCATTTTGCGGAGATCAAATGGAATATGGTACTGGATTGCTTTTTGCAAAGAAAGACGGTTCCACCTATTACATTTGCACCTCCAAATGTAGGACTAATATGAAACTTGGAAGACTTCCAAGAAGAACTACGTGGACTGAACAAGGACGAATCGCTCTTAAAAAAGAGTAAATAGATATTTAAATTATCGATTCAAATGGAACAAACATATATTATGATAAAGCCCGATGGAGTCCAAAGAGGACTTATCGGAGAAATTATATCAAGAATAGAAAATCGTGGGCTAAAAATTATTGCTATGAAAATGGCAGTAATGAATGAAGAAGCTGCAAAAGAACATTATGCAGAACATTCTGAGCGACCGTTTTTCAAATCATTAGTGGATTATATTATAGCAGCACCATCAATTTCAATGATTGTTGAAGGAAAAGATGCAATACCAATTATGCGTAAAGTAAATGGTGCAACAAATCCTGTGGATGCAGATCCCGGCACAATTAGAGGAGATTTTGCAATTGAGATGGGGCGGAATCTTGTTCATGCATCAGATTCTACAGAATCTGCTATAAGAGAAATTGCAATTCATTTTAATGAATCGGAAATTTTATGCTATAAAAAATCTGATGATGAATATCTGTATGAATAAATTGTTTTTAACAATATTTTAATAGCCCATTCAGAATGAATGGGCGTTTATAAGGTATTTTTTCTAAAAACGCAATAATTGGGAGCATAAGATTAAATTATGAGTAAAAATGACAAATCGCTTAGAACTCCAATTGTTTGTGTAATGGGTCATGTAGATCATGGAAAAACCACACTCTTAGACAAGATTCGTGGAACTTCTATTGTAGATAAAGAAGATGGTGCAATAACACAACATATTGGTGCGACAGAAGTACCAATTAGTACAATTGCAATAAAATGTGGAAATCCAGAATTAGAAAAAAAATTCATGGTCCCAGGATTACTTTTTATAGATACACCAGGACATCAAGCATTTACTTCACTTAGAAGTAGGGGTGGTGCATTAGCAGACCTTGCAATCATAACAATAGATATTAATGAAGGTTTTATGCCTCAAACAATAGAAAGTTTAAAAATTTTAAAGAAATTTAAAACTCCTTTTGTAGTGGCAGCAAATAAAATCGATAGAATTCATGGTTGGAACTCCAACAAAGACTCTCCTTTTTTATTAACTTATAAAGCTCAAAACGAGCGTATAAAACAAATGGTTGATGAAAAAATTTATAAAATCATTGGGGATTTATATGAATTGGGTTTTAATTCAGAACGATATGACAGAGTGACTGATTTTAGTAAAAATATAGGAATTATTCCAATAAGTGCAAAAACAGGAGAAGGAATTCCAGATATTTTAATGGTGCTTTTGGGTCTTGCACAAAAATTCTTAGAATTTAATTTATGTTATGATGCAAAGAGTCCCGGAATTGGCACCGTTCTTGAAGTTAAAAGAGAAAAAGGACTTGGTGCAACAGTCGATGCAATTCTTTATGATGGAACTCTTAAAAAAGGAGATACAATTGTAATCGGAAGTCTTGGAAATCCCATTAAAACAAAAATTAAAGCAATATTAAAACCAAATCCACTTTCTGAAATTCGATCAGAAGAAAAATTTAAATCTGTAAATAAAGTTACAGCAGCGATAGGAATTAAAATATCTGCACCAAATCTTGAAAATGCATTAGCAGGTGCGCCAATAAAAGTTGTGTCTTATGATACTGTTGATGGCATAACAAAAGAAATCAAATCTGAAATAGAAGCAATTAGAATTGATACAAGTTTAGATGGTATTTTAGTTAAAGCAGATACTATAGGCTCACTTGAAGCACTTGTAAATGAATTTAAAAAAGAAAATATTAAAATTAGAAAAGCAGATGTTGGTGAGATTTCTAAGCGAGATATTATAGATGCAGCAGCTACCGATAATAAATTTCATTCTGTAATATTGGGATTTAATGTTAATATCCGTTCTGATGCAAAAGAAAAACTTGATGCTCTTTCAAATCTTAAAATATTTAGTAATACTGTTATTTATAGTTTGATTGATGATTATGTTGATTGGGTGCAATTAGAAAAACAAAAATCTAAAAAAAGTGTAGCTGAATTAATTATAAAATCTGGTCGATTTGAACTATTGCCTGATAGTGTTTTTAGGCAAAGTAAGCCAGCTGTAATTGGAGTGAGAGTGAGGGGCGGCATAATTAAAACTAATGTTGATGTTATGACAGAAGATGGAGTTGTTATTGGCACAATAAAAGGAATTCAATCACAAGGAAAACCAATAAATGAGGCACGAATTGGAATGGAAGTTGCAGTTGCAATTGAAGGCGTAGTTGCAGGGAGACAAATCAAAGATGGAGATGAATTATATATAAATGTTCCTGAAAGACATGTAAAAATTCTTGAACAAGAATTAATTGATTCATTAAAAGCTGATGAAATTGAAACTCTTGAGGCATTTGTGAAAATAAAACGGAAAGACAATCCTTTTTGGGCAAAATAGGGAAAAATTAAAATAATATTAATTGTTAATTAAATATTAATTGGAGATAAAAAAATATGGCAAGTTTTAAAGTAGTAGTTTCAGACCCTAAATCTAAAACATATCAGTTTGAGATAGAAGGGGCTGAAGCAAATAAATACATTGGAAAATCTATTGGTGATACAATAGATGGCGAAACTGTTGGATTAAGTGGATATACACTTAAAATTACAGGCGGAAGTGATTTAAGTGGAATCATGATGCGAAAAGATTTACCCGGTTCAAAAAGAAGAAGAATTTTACTTGCAGGCAAGACTTATGGGTATAAACCAAGTGCAAGTGGAGTTAGAAGGAGAAAATTTATAAGAGGTAAAGATATATCTCCAGACATTGTCCAGATTAACACAAAAGTTGTTGAATATGGTGGCAAAGATATTGCAGCAATACTTGGGTTAGAAGAAAAAGTTGTTAGCGAAGGCGAGTAATAATTTTAATTTTGGTGTAGGGGCTGTTGATAAATAGTTCTTATGCGATTTACTTTTTTTGTATGTGTTTAGCCACTATATTTCACTATCAAGAGCCACAATAAGTTAAATTTAACATAATTACGGATTTATAAGGACGCCCCTATTGACATCGATTTTGAATTTAAAACTTGCAACTATCTGCAAAAATACATGTAACCAAACATCCTTATGACATCGATTTTAATGAGCTAAACACATACCTTTTTTTTAATAGCTTGCTCGGAAAGAATATCAACGCACATTCGGAAAGTACATTCGTAACGAATAGGCGTAAACACTCATTCTTTCAGAATGAGTTTAAGAAAATCTTTGATAGCACATTCTCCATAGGAGAATGGGCGAATAAGAAAACCTTCGGTTTTCTCTGACGCATATTATCTTCAAGAACATACTCTCAAAGAGAATGGGCGTCATTCATTCTGAATGGGCGTTATATTATTTTATTTATTTATTTTTTAAAATATCTATAAGGTCATCCATTTTTTTATTTAAATTGCCCATTCCTGAATTTAAATTACCCATTCCTGAATTAATATCTGTAAGTATTTCTTTATGCTCTTCTAATTTTCCAAAAATTAATTTGACATATTTCACTCCTTCATCTAATTTTTTATTTAGTTCAAGTAAATTATCTGCAGAAATTCTGTTAATTCCTTTTGGAAATTCTATATATGCATTCAGATCTTTTTCTTCAATTTCATCTATCTTAATTAAATCATCTTTTTTTTCTAAAAACTTTATGCTCTTTTTTAAAAACTCTTTTAATTCTTCATCATCAAAATTTGCCAATATTCTAACTATATCATCTTCATAATTATAGACTATTCCATCAATATCTAAAGCATGTCCTAAATTTTCAATCTTCTCTCTAAATCCTACATGCGGAATTTTACCATGTATTTTTAATTCATAAGTTGTTACCATAATTTTACCTTTTAGCATATAATGTTTTCAACAATATATAAATTATTTGATATATTTTCAAAATTTTAAAACAAAAAATTAAAAATTTCTTTGAGTATATAATTTTAACAAGTCATATATAAAAATAAAAGTATTTTATAATGGGGTTTTAATCTCTTATAAATCAATTATTATATATACACAATTTCTTTTTATGAGATAAAGCAATTAAGAATATTTTTTTTGTTTTTCAAAGAATTAAAAACACATCTAATATTGTTTTAAATTATGAAAATGGTTTGGCATAACTATCTAAACAAATACGCCGTCTAAATTTTAATAATCGTAATTCCACTTCACTCAACAATCAATCGCCGTGAATCTTTTTCATATGCATTAACTAACACATCATCAGTCATAAAAATAGCACCTTTTGAACACACATCCTTACATTGTCCACAAGATATGCATCGTCCAACCCAAATTCGTGCCCTCCTCTCCTTTTTAACAAGTTGTATTGCACCACATGGGCAAACTTTATTGCAAAATCCACATCCATTGCAAAGATAATTATTTATTCCAACCATTCCCCTATAATCAATTGGCACAGAAATAGGCGGAGTTTCAGGAAATAAATTTGTATCTGGTTTTTTAAATAAATTTTTAATAGATATCTCTAATATTTTAAAAATACGCATTCTCCGAAGGAATGTGCGTTCAATAAAATCTCTAATTTTCGTTTTCATTGTTAAAACTCCCTATACAAATAAATAATCAATTGAAATGAATATCAATCCAATTAAAGCAATCGGAATCAATACAAACCAATAAAATCCAACTGCTTGATCAATCTTTAAACGACCAGACATGACATCCACTAATGATATTGAAAAGAATACTACAATAAAACTTTTAACAAGATGGGCTACAAAATCCAACAATATCCCAAAACCTTCTTGAATTCCAATAATTTCAGACAATCTAAATGGAAAGAATATTGCAATACAAAGACCACTCATTACAATCAATAGCATAGCATCTGAAAGCTTATATAAAGCGAGATTTCTACCAGAATATTCTACAGAAGAACCATATGCCAATTCCTGTTTTGCTTTATTAAGGTCAAATAAGCCAACTCCTGATTTTCCGGGAATGCATGCCATAAATACAATTAATAATAAAAACACCCCAATAAATGTTAAAAGACCATCCATCAACCATATATTAACTTGCGAAAATGAAGTTAATAAAAATGGTAGTTCTACCAATCCACTAATTCGCCATGCAAGACTAAATAGAACTAATGCCATTGGGCCTTTATATGCAACAATCATTACAAGTTCTCTTTGTACCCCAAGAGTTCCAAACATTGATGCAGAAGATGCACCTCCGATTATTTTTGCTATTGCAGCCATTGTTAAAAGATATATTATGGAAATAACATCACCAAATTGCGAAAATGGATGCACTATTCCAATTGGAATGTATAGCATAATTGCAATTAGAGATGCAAGTGAAAGTATTGGTGCAAAATTAAAAAGCCATCCAATAGCCATTTTTGGAACTATGCTCTCTTTTCCACATAGTTTTAAAAAATCATAAAACTCCTGATAAATTGAAGGTCCAACTCTTTTTTGCATCCTTGCAATTATTTTTCTATTCATTCCTGAAAATAATAGCCCGAAAAATCCAGTATAAAAAAATCCAACTACTATCAAATAAAATGTGATTTTAAATCCTTCCAACGCCGCATTTATTAACAGATTTAAATCATTTGAGACCATTTAAATTCAACTCTTTTGTCTTCTTTATAGATAAATTTAGCAAATCTTGTTCCGATAATACTTTAATAGAATCATCTTTTTCATTGATTATTGCAACTCTATCTGTACAACTAAAACATGGGTCAATCGATGTAATTATGACTGACACATCTGCAATTTGACTGCCAATCATCATGGGTACATATCCTTGTACATTACTAATTGATGGAGTTTTTGATTTCCAAAGAATTGGTTTATCACTCTTTTCAGCACAAACGTAATTTATTGCCTCCCCCCTTGAACCTTCATGCCGCCCAATACCATAACCTGTTGCTCTTTTAAGTTTATTTATAATCTTTATTGGATTTTTTTCAGTTAATATATCTCCATTTGGCATCATATCCAATGCATCATCAATTATTCTTAGAGATAATTTTAATTCATGTAGTCGAACCATGGCTCTATCAAATATAGATCCTTTTGGAGTTCCATATAAATCTTGTGGAACAATTGCTTTTACACCAATATCACCGTATGCTGCATGTCCTTCATCTTGCCTTACATCTTTTCTTATCCCACTCCCTCTTGCCACAGGACCTGCAACACAAAGTTCTAATCCTTGTTTTTTTGATAAAATTCCAGAATTTGCCAATCTTTTTTCAATTGTAATATCATGTAAAAATATTTCAATTAGTTTATCAACTTGTGATTTATAATATTCAAGATCTTTTTTTATTTTATCTGCATGTCTTTCTTCTATATCTCTTCTAACACCACCAACCATATTCATTGCATAATGAATTCGATTTCCTGAAATATAATCAAATAAATCCATTACTCGCTCCCTCATTTGCCATGCAATATGCAATATTGAATCATATCCAATTGAATATCCTGTAACTCCTGCCCAAAGAAAATGTGAATGAATTCTTTCAAGTTCTCCAATAATTACTCGTATATAGTCTGCTCGTTCTGGAACTTCAAATTCACATGCATCCTCTGTTGCTTGAACAAAACAAAATGGTTGTGTATGTGAGCAAATTCCACAAATTTTTTCTGCAAGATATATTGTTTGTATCCAATTTCTCCTAAGTGAAAGCCACTCGATTCCTCTATAATTAAAACCATTCCGTATATCCACACCAACTATCTCTTCCCCATCCACAGTAATATTTATGCCAATTGGCTCTTTGAGTGCTGCATGGAATGGTCCAATTGGGACAGTAAGTGTTGGAGAAAACTTATAAGCACCATCTTTATTTTGACTCATTTTTTACCCTCTCCCTTTTTAATAAAAGGTGCATTATTTACTAATGGATGTGTATCACTTATTCCAGACTCATCAAGTCTAAGTGGATATAAATTTTCTGGAAAATCATCAGGCAATACAAATTTTGCATCATCATTTAAATTTTCAATTGTAACTCCAAGCATTTCTCGAACCTCTTTTTCATATAAAATTGCACCTGGTATTATATCTGTTATGGTTTGAATTTTTGGATTGTCTTTTGAAACTCGTGTTACAAGAGCGATTACAATATCTTTTTTTACCAACCCATATTGTATAGTTATGAAATAAATTATTTCAATTTCATTTCCCACATCTCTTCCACTAATTGTAGATATGTGTAAATTTTCTTGAAATTTTAAAAGAAAATTTATTGCATTTTTTATTTTTTTATTACTTATATGTATCCACAATCTTTTTAATTTGTGTTCGTTTTTACCTACTTTTTTTATGCCTATACGAGTTTGAGTGATATATTCTCCAAATTCATTTTTAAACTCTTCACACAATTCTTTAATATTAATCATAATTTTTCAATAATTTTTGTCATTCCATCTATGATATTTTCAGGTCTCGGAGGACATCCCTCTATATATACATCAACTGGCATTATATTATCCAATGGTCCATCAATGGAAAATGAACCATTGAAAATTCCATTTGAAGTCGGACATGTGCCAATTGCAATCACAAATTTTGGATTTGCAATTTGATCGTAAATTCTTTTAAGTTTTTCTGCACCTAAATGGCATACAGGTCCTGTAACTAATAATATATCTGCATGTTTTGGAGATCCAACAAGTACCGCTCCAAATCGTTCTACATCATATCTTGGAGTTAATGCTGCAATTATTTCAATATCGCATCCATTGCATGACCCTGAATTGACATGATATATCCATGGAGATTTCTTAATATATTTTGATGGATTTGGCAATAGCTTCTTAATAGCTTGTTCGAAACGAACGAGCATATCACTCATTCTTTCAGAATGAGTTTGAAAAAATCTTTGATTTTTGATTTTATCGACAAATTTCATCTATGTTCCACCAAATAATACAATAATCATTAATAAAATCGCAAGTATGATTGTAATCCATATATTATAATCAAGAATATTTCCAGTATGCTCTTGTTTAACTGGGGTGTAATAGAACTTTAAAGCTTTTTTAAAACCCCACAAAAGATTATGGCCTGAAACTTGCAATTCATTTGAATTTTGTATTTTTTTTATATCCATTTCTGAATGCCCACTTAAAAAAGACATGCATTTATTTACTCCTTTTTCATGCTCTACTGAACTAAACTTTGCCAACATAACAACTGCTTTTGAAATTAGTAAAGAAACACATAATACAAATGTAAATACAATTGCATTAAATTGTCCAAATTCTGTAATAAGCGTCAGTTTATAAACCTCCTCTAACTGCATCAATGTATGTAGATTGATTTAACAGTGCTTCTGTTGCAGGATGTATTAAATTATCAATGATATGCTCTGGGAAAACACCCATAAGTATGCAACTTATTGCAAGTAAAATCATTGGAATTAATATTATAAGTGGTGCCTCACCTACACAATCACATTTTGCAACGGTATATCCTGAAAATGCACTTAAAAATACTTTAAGAAATGATGCAAGGGTAAGTGCAGAAACGGATATTGCAATTAATGTAATGACTGGATTAAACATAGCACTCGAAGTATATATAAGCCATTTAGATGCAAATCCATTAAATGGTGGTATTCCACTAATTGATGCTACACCAACTATAAAACACATTGTTGTAATTGGCAGGCTTTTTGCAAGTCCCCCCAATTCATTAAGATTTGTGGTTTGAGTTTTATACATAATAACACATGCGGTCATAAATAACAATGTTTTATATTGTGCATTATTTAAAACATGAAATAGCCCCCCATTTATTGAATTGATTGATATTGTAGGAGATGCAACCATTAATGTAAATCCTATTCCAATTCCAAGTAGCATATAACCAATCTGAGAGACAATATGATATGCTAAAAGTCTTTTATAATCAGTTTGTAAAAGTGCCATACTCACACCTACAAACATAGACAAAATTCCAAATATAATTAATATCCATCCTATCACATTTTTGTCAACTGCCACTCCAAATAATGTAAAAACGATTCTTACAATTGTATAAATTGCCGTTTTTGTAGCAAATCCTCCGAGCATAACCGCTACTGGCAGGGGTGCAAAACCATAAGCGTCTGCAAGCCACATATGAAGCGGAACTGCACCACATTTTAATGCAAATCCTACTATAAATAGTGCAAGTGCTATATTTCCTACAAACGAAGGATTCATTCCAATATAGTATGCAAGTTGTGCAATTGCAAGTGTGCCATATTCTCCATAAAGAAGTGCTATACCTATTAATATAAATGTGGATGCAATAGATCCAACAATTAGGTATTTTAATGATGCTTCTATACTTTCTGGGTTATCTTTATCAAATGCAATAAGTGCAAATGATGCAACTGCACTAATTTCAATAAATACATACATATTGAATAAATCGCCAGTTAATACAATTCCAAGAAATCCTGTCATCATAAGCATGCACAGAGTGTAAAAAAGTCCAAGCCCTGATTCTTTTTTCATATATTCAAATGCAAAAATGAGGGATAAAAATCCTATAATTGAAATTATAAATGCCAAAAGTATGCTTAAACCATCAATAGTAAGCATAATTCTTATAGGAAAATCATAATTATAAGGAATTGGATTTAATGCACCAAGTGTATATACAATTGGATTGAAATCTCCTTTATAAAGCTGAACACTAGTAAGAAAAACCATTAATATGGTTACAAAACTTCCTATTATCACTCCTGCATTTCTTAATTTTGCATTAATCATATCCAATAGAGGTATTAAAAATGCAGTCAAAAGGGGCAAT
>JAAXQB010000306.1 GCA_012329085.1 Methanosarcinales archaeon
CTAAGTTCATTGATTGAATCAATTGAAACCCTAACGCCTGTCTCAACTGCCATTAAAAGTTCAGCATCTGTTTTTGAATTGCCATTAAATAAAATTTTATTTTTTGGAATTCCTGCAAGGTGTGCCATATATAATTCTCCATCTGAGAATACATCTGCTCCAGCTCCAAGTTCAGCCATTATTTTAAGAATGGTTATATTTCCATTTGCTTTTGCCGCGTAATATAAATCTGCATTGGGAAATGCCTTTTTATATCGTATAAAGTTTTCACGAACTCTTTCTTCATTTATAACAAAAAGCGGAGATCCATAGGATTCAATGAGTTTTTTTGCTTGTTTTTTACCAATAAATAAATTATTATTTTCCACACTAAGATGATTTTTAATTTCAAACATATTTTTACCAATCTCTTATTCTATTTAATATACCCAATTAGTGATTTTGAATTGAAACATTTATAGATATTGCAATAAATATCAATTAGCTTAAAATCGCTAATATATTTCACTAATTCTTTAATATTTGCTATAAAATTATGGGGTAAGCGTATTTATACATTTCTAAAAGCACGCATTGCGATTTAGATTCCAATAAATTCAAACCATAAAAATCCAAGAGTTGAAATTAATATCAATGCAGCTATACTAATGACTGCTCCTGTTTTTATCATATCTTTTAATTCGATCTCTCCTGTACCATACGCAATTGCGTTTGGTGCTGTACTTACAGGTAATGCCATTGCCATAGAAGTTCCGATTGCAATACTTAGTACAAGAGGTGCGGTTGCATTTATTTGATATCCAACATCCCCAATTATTGGAATTAAAAGTGCAGCTGTCGCTGTGTTACTCATAAAAGTTGTCATAAATATTCCAACACCTGCAAATAACAATATTATGAATGGGATTGGCAATCCATAAACATCTATTTTATTAATTATTAAACATCCAAGTCCACTTGCTTGTATTGCATTGCTTAGTGTAAGACCACCACCAATTAAAAGTAAAATTTCCCATTGTACTTGATTAAAATCATCGTGTGTAAGAATATTAGAACCAAGAAATACTACTACTGGCATAAGTGCAATAATACTTATGCTAATTCCATGAATGGTTCCCGTAAGCCATAATATTACAGTGGATAAAAAAATCCCAAGAACAAATAATTCATTTTTATTAAATTTCTTTTTTCCATTACCATTATCGCCACCATTTGAATTATTTATTTGCATTTCAATAGCTTTGAAATTTTTTATAGTTGGTGGATACATTAAAAGTAATATTTTCCATATCAATAAAAGAAAAACAATTACAAGAGGGAGAGTTAAAATCATCCATTTTAAAAAATCAATCTCTATGCCTATTTGATGGAGATAAGATATTGCAATTGGGTTTGGAGGAGTTCCTACTGGAGTTCCAATACCGCCTGCGTTTGCTGCAAAAGGAATTCCAAGAATCATTGCCTTTTTAAAAGGATCTCCTTTTGGAATTTTAGAAATAATGGGCAGAATTGAAACAAGCATTATGGCAGTTGTTGCTGTATTTGACATCCAAAATGATAAAAATGCCGTAGTTAATATAAGCCCAAGTAATACGAATTTTGGATTGGTTCCTGTGTGTGTTAGCATGTATTTAGATGCTCGTTCACCAAGCCCATACTTATGTATTGCAATTGATATGACAAATCCACCAAGAAGTAAAGCAATAACAGGACTAAAAAATGGCGCAAGTGCGTCTGTTGGTGTTAATATTCCAAATAAATTTGTTAAAATGACAATAACAAAAGCGGTTGCATGTAATGGAATGGCTTCTGTAATCCAAAGAATGGCGGCAATTGCAAGAATGCAGAGTGTTAATTTTGCATGCCCATAAATGTTTGGAATTGGTATAAGGTATATTATGATTGGTATTATTATGGTTAAAAAAAATGAAATTTTTTTTTTATTTATGTTTTTTGATGTATTTTTAGTTTCCTGCATATTTATATCATCTAAATGAAGTTATGAGTTAAATAAGATAGTTTTGAATTTCTTTTATTGGATGCTTCATGACACCAATTCCTATTATGAAATACATTTTTAGAATGAGAATGAGTGTATAACTATCTATCGAATATTTTCGAAAAGTTTCAGCACAAAGAAAATGAAATCGTGATAAATGAGAAACGAGAAATTAATTTTTTTTTTCTGAACATTATTCTGAAAAGTTTGAGTGTTAAGCATATATTTTGTAAAATAAATTAATTTTTTTGGTACATAATAATTATTCATTTTTTGCAAAAATGAATTTTATAAATTGATAATGATGGTGATGAAAAATCAAATTTATCAATAATATGACTAGTTTCAATCCTTGTTTTAATGGAATAAAGTCATAAATACTATAAAAACTTCTTGTGCAAATCAATTATGCAATTAAAACTCTAATATCTATTAAATCTTGTCATTCTTATTAAAATTGTTAAATTTTCTTCAAGTATATTGCATCACACTAAATAAAACCACAAAGATTATTTAATCAATGCATGCTATATTTACATTTATAATGATCTGGTCACTTATAAATATTGAAAAATCTTTCATTTCACTTTTTCTTATAAAAGATAGAAAAAAAACTCCGCTTTTTAAAGCTAAGTTTAATCTTAAACAAACAACAAAAGGATACCGTCCATATAAATTTAGAATTGTAAAAGATGGAAAAGAAGAAAATCATCCACCTGATAGATTAATCAAAATCCTAAGGCAATCAAATCGTATTATGGTTGCAAAACAGAAAATATCCGAATCTGATTTCATTAATATGTTGAATGGATTTCAACTTAAATGCGAACTTGTGTCTGTATGTAGATTTTGCCTTATTAAAAATAAATTTAACTTTGTAAATAAAAAATCAATTAAATACCATTCAGAATTTATATGCAAGGAGTGTGCAAAAGAAGAGCTTGATATAACAATTAAATCACTTAATTTTAGAGAGGATGCAATTGCACATATTTATTCAACACTCATGCATTCAAAAGATTTAAATCGTGTTATCGATATGCTACATGCAGATACACTTGATTCAGAACTTACAAGATTTGATATGATTGGAACAAAAACACACACATCTAACGAGCGTTCTGAAAAATTAAAATCCCCAAAAATCAAAAATCTTAAAATATCCAATAGACTTAAAAAAATATTATTAAAAAAGTCAGAAAATTTACTACCTGTTCAAATGTTATCAATTGAGTCCGGACTTCTTAAAGGAAAAAGTCAATTAATAACATCTGTTACTGCAACAGGAAAAACACTAATTGGAGAAATTGCAGGAATTGAAAATATACTTAAAAATAAAGGTAAAATGTTATTTTTAGTTCCACTTGTGGCTCTTGCAAATCAAAAATACGATCAATTCAAAAAAAGATATTCGGAAATAGGGCTTAAAACGGCAATTCGTGTTGGAAGTGCAAGAATTAAGACTAAAAAAAAAATAGATAGAAGCAACTCTATTAATTCTGATATTATAGTTGGAACATACGAAGGAATTGATTACCTTCTTAGAACAAATCGTGCAGATTCACTTGGGGCAATAGGCACTATCGTTATTGATGAAGTCCATACAATAGAAGATGAAGAGCGAGGGCATAGATTGGATGGTGTAATTTCTAGATTAAAATATATTGTACCAGATGCACAATTTATATATCTTTCAGCAACAATTGCAAATCCTACTTTACTTGCAAATAAACTTAAAGCAACACTAATTGAATATGAATTTAGACCTGTGCCTATAGAACGACATCTTTTCTTTTGTGTGGAACAAGATAAATTAAAAATCATAACAGAACTTGTTTTAGATGAATATGGTAAAACTTCATCAAAAGGGCACAAAGGACAAACAATTATTTTTACAAATTCTAGAAAAAATTGTCATCAATTATCAGAACGATTGCCAATGAAATCGGCACCATATCATGGAGGACTTACTGATTACGAACGAAAAAAAATAGAGCATGATTTTATAAGTGGAAAAACTCCAGTTGTTGTGACAACGGCAGCTCTTGCCGCAGGTGTTGATTTTCCTGCATCTCAAATAATTTTTGAATCTCTTGCGATGGGCATTGAATGGCTTACTATGCAGGACTTTTTACAAATGCTTGGGAGGGCAGGACGACCAGATTATCACGATATGGGAAAGGTAGTATTACTTCCAGTTCCAAATAAAACATATTCAGGAGCTGATTCAGATACAGAAGATACAATTGCACTTAAATTGTTAAAAGGCAAAATGTCATCTTCTTATATAGAATATGATGAAGAAGCACAAATGGAAGAAATTTTATCATCGGTTGCTATAACTTCTTCTAAAAGAGATCTTGAAAAAATTCATAAGGGTATGGTCGGATCATTCAATTTTAATACAATCTTTGCAAAATTAATGCGATATAAACTTATAAACATAAGTAAACTCAATAAAGATAATATTTCACTTACAGAATTTGGTAGCATTATAATAAGGCATTTCTTACCTGTTTCAAAAGCGTTTTTAATTCGCAATCTTGTGAGTATGGAGCATAATCCAATCAATATTGTGACAAATTTAGAATTCTTTGATGGGGCTTACTTTAAATATCATCATCAAATATCAAAATCTTTAAATATAAATATGCCTGCACGAGTGTTTCATGGTGCAGCTATTGATATTATTTTCGAGGGTGAAAATATAACAAAATTAGATTTGTATCTTCAGGAAATGATATTTAGATTTGCAAAAAATTTTCTTACATGTTCGTGTAAAGATACACCATATTGTGGTTGTGCAGAAAGAAAATTTTCAGAATATATCATAGATCTTAGAGTTAATGGATATGATCCATTTGAGATTATATCTGACATGGAAAATCAATATGGCATAACTGCATATACAGGGGATGTATTTGATTATCTTGATTCAGTTATACGAAATCTTGATGCATTAGTAGGAATCGCATATATTCACTCAAAAAAAGATTTGTCAAATAAAGCAAAAATTTTAAGAAAATCTATAGAGGGTTGAAATTGTTGTAAAACTTTTGAAATTAACACTCATTTATTTTGAATAAACAAACGCCCATTAGTTCCGAATGAGCTATTAATTTTTTTTTCAGTATATAATTTTATAAGTTAGATTTATATAATGAAAAATCTGTGTCCTCTGCGGATAAAAGATTTAAATACACCAAACCGTTTATATAATTTAAAACAATTTTATTAATATTTTAAATAATTATTTTTAATATTTCATAATTGCATCTTGTTTTTTATAGCTCGTTCGTTCAATCACGAGCAAACGCTCATTCGTTCAATCACGAGCTATAAAAAATATAAAATTGCGAGGGATGATTATAAATTAGTAAAAAAACTAATTCATAATTTTCGTCTCAAAAAATCACACTTTTATTTTTTTAATGATGGAATATAGTAACAAAATGCATTATCCAATAATATCTCCATCTCCACATAATTGAAATTTCATTTATTTTACCACACCCCTATAATTTATGTACTGGAAGTGTAAAAAGAAAAGTAGTTCCTTTTCCACACTCAGATTCCACCCATATATCACTATCATGATTTCCAATAATTTTTTTTACTATTGATAAGCCTACACCAGTTCCATCTACATTGGAATTAATTCTATAAAATA
>JAAXQB010000216.1 GCA_012329085.1 Methanosarcinales archaeon
CTATTTGGCTACCTTACCAACAACGCAACCACCAACGGCTGGAATGCGGATTACCTATTTCATAGCCCTATTGAAATTAGCCAATTCATTATTCTTAATACAGACCGTAGCTAAATTGCTCTACTTCTGCCCTTAAATTATATGCTAACAGGACACCCAAATTTCCACCACAATCTTTCTATTTATGGGTATCCTTTCTCTTTCTAATCCTTTACTGCAAATCTAATTCTAAATATCTCAAGTAAAGATTGTTTAATTTGTTCATAATGTTCTGTTATTCCATATATATCCATTAAAATACTTTCAAAATTAATACGGTCACTCATCACTAACTCTTCTTCTAATGGCAACCTATCTCTATCCTTGATAGGCCCAAAAGCAGACACTATAGTTTCTTTTTGTTCATCTGTTAATCTATTATGATCCAACATTTTAAAATCTCTTTTAAATTTCTCTTCTCTCAAATCCAAAGCACCTAAACCTCTTCCAAACCCAAAGCTTTCAATAAAGAACATACTTAGCACACTATTAAACAAAGCTAAAAATAAATCGTTGCTTTCATTTTCAAAATCATTTTGAACAGAAAAGCCTATCACTCGTTGGTCAATAAGTGAACGAGTACTTAATTTTGCAATAAATAAACTATTATGAAAATTAACATTAGCAACGAAATCAGCTGTATTATCTGCTTTCATTTCATACCAAAACATATTTGGTCGACTTAAAACTTCGGGTAATGGTTTATTAACTCCATTTGTTTTATGTTCAAAAGAATTAATCCAGCTTATTGCACCAGTGTGCCCTAAACTCTCTAATTCAGCTATACTTTTAGAGCAACAAAAAGCTTGTTTATTAGGGACGCAATCAAGTGATTTTGTATTGTCCAAGTTTTTCAATACAGGTTTAATATACTCACTCTCAATGCCGTGTCCATCTTGAGGATAAAACATGGAATTCCAACCCCTCCTTTGCCCTCTTGTAAAATTAAAAACTTGACTCGATTTAATAAGCTTGTCTTGAATATCTGGCAACCAAGTTAAATTGGTAAAATACGCAGACCAAGGAATGCCCATTCTTTCAAATATTTTTATTTCATCTTGTGAATAAGAATTAATTTTAAATAAATCATTTTCTTCTTGTAAAAATATATCTCCACTTAATTTTTTAACATCGTTAATTCTATTTATATGCTCTTGAATAGTAATAAAAGATACTTGATGATCGTTATTAGTAGAAGAGCCAACGGATTTTTTTTCGGCAATTAATATTGTTGTTACAACAGCTGCATTATCAAACCACTTACCTTTACCAGAAATAATCACTTTCTCAATTTTATAGAATTTTTGAAATATTGATAAAAACCTCTCTCCATAATTAGTTCCTAACCAAGCATTTGATAGGATTAATCCTATTTTCCCATTAGTTGAGAGAAGCTTATGTAAATAGAAAGGTATATATGTAAAAATATCACTCTTTAAGCTTAATCTTATATCTAAGCCTGCTTCTTGTTGTATCCATTCATTTACTTCAGTTATTTCTGAATTTAACTTATGAATATCTTCGCTTTTTATAAATGGTAAGTTTGATACTACATAATCCATCTCTGGAAAGTCTTTTCTAATGACCTCTCCATTGTTTGGGTCTTTAAATTCAATTTGCTTGTTAAACTCTAAATTAATTACATCTGAAGTAAAAACATTTAATATTTTCCCAATGTTTTCAGCCTTTGTTAATGATAATGTAGACAATTGAATAGGAAAAGAATGTTTATCAGAAGCCCAGATACTACTCAATATTTGTTCTTGATTTTGACGATACTCCTCTTTTAAAAGATATGCTTGTTTAATAATAGTTCCTGTTCCACAACAAGGATCTATTACATTCTTTGTTTTATCATTAATCGTAAGCCTTGTTAATAATTCTGCTAACTTACTTGGCGTAGAAAACTGTCCAGCAATTTTTCTTTTCCCTGTTTCGACGGTACTTTGTAATAATGATTGTAGAACTTCAATTTCTATACTCTCAATATTGATATTTGATAGATATTTATTTAACGCTGTTATTTGATACCAAGCATTTTCCGTAATAAACTTTTGTGCAATATTTTCACTAAAAATATTCCAAAAATTACAAGTATCAGAGATTGTTTTAAAGGTATCAATTGCATCTTGAATAGACACTTTAAAACTAATATTTTCAATTATTTTAGCTTCATTAAAATGCTTTTTTAGAACATTTGCAAAAACAATTTTAAATACCCAATCGGTTAGAACTACCATTGATAAAGTTGAATACTTATTATCTATTTCATTAGACTTAAACCCATATTCACCTGCCGTTTCAAACCACCATTGATCTATTTTTACATCCAATAAAGCGTCTGAATTTGTTTTACTTTTTATAAACTCTCCTGTCTCAGAAGTGTTTTCAAGAACAATATCAATTACATCTTCTATTGAAATAATTTCTGTTGTTGTGTTACTATTTATTTTTCCTGACTCAAAAAATAAATTTAAATCATTCAGAATTGTGTGCAACAATTCTTTCCATAAGATTTCTTTTGGCTTTACTTCTGCTCTAATATTTATATCAATATCTGACCACGCTTTAAATATTGTAAAGCCACCACCGTTCTTGGAATAAAGAACCGCACTTTTAACATTCCAAAGCACAAAACTTTCTCTTTTCAAAATTTGAGCTTTTTTTATTGCATTATTAATCAAATTTTCATCATTTATAGGGGTGTCGGGCATTTTAAGTTCCCAACCTTGCAAAACAGAATCCTTTGAAATATCTTTAAATAATAGAACATCAGGAAAAAGACTTTTTTTATCTTCTAAAATTGTATTTTCACCACCAGCACCTTTAAAATGCCAACTTTTGTTTAATATAAAAGTATTTATTTCGCTTATGACATCAATAGCCCAGCTTCTCTCGTTATAATTTATTGTTGCCATATTTTATGCTTCAACCACTGCCTTTTTATTGGTTCTCTTAATTTCAGAATTGTAATTTAAAGTATGATACTTTGCTATCGGCTCGTTAAAAAATTTAAGGGTTGTTTGTTTAACTTCTTTTCGCTTAAGAGTTTCTTCAATTCTTTCCGAACATACTTTTATGTAATCAGTTTGCTTTACTTTATGAAGTAAAACATCTACATTTTTTTCAATTCCAATAAATCTTCTATTTTCAAGAATCGCAGAAAGTAAAAAACTTCCACTGCCACAAGCGTTATCTAAAATAATATCACCGGGTTTTGAAAAAGTTTTAATTAAATACCGACCTAACTCAACAGGTTTTTGAGTTGGGTGAAAAACCTTTCCTTCTGATTCGGCTGTTTTAATATAAACAAAGTCGTCTTTTTCTTGTTCCGCGAAAGCAATTACATCAGTTGGAAATCTTTTCCCATTACTTTTTATATGCTTTGGTTTAAATTCGCCATAACTTCCTGTATATTGATCTTTTCTAATTCCTTTGTCATATTCTTTACCATTAGTCATTTGCGGTGAATAATTTGGAGGTTTTTTATAAAACACACAAATATCTTCGTGTTTTCTTAAAGGTTGTTTTTTGGCATTCAAGAAATTAGTTGACTTGGATTTAATCCAAACAATTTTATATTTAAAGTCTTTTTCGTTGCTTAAAATTAATTTTGCAGTAAAAATTCCTTGTGATGTTAAAACAATTGCTCCGTCCTTTTTTACAATTCTATTATAGTGTTTCCAAAGTTCATCAAGGTCTATTACAGAATCCCATTTATTTTGTGTCGTTCCGTAAGGTAAATCACAAAGAACCATATCAACACTATTTTCAGGCATCTCTTTCATTACTTCTAAGCAATCTCCCTGAATTACTTTGTTAATATATTCTTGCATGAACGATGGGTTCCTTTTTTATGTATAGCGAAGCTGTAGAAAAAATCTATAGTACAAGTCTATCACTCTAATGGAGAATTTTGTACTCTAAAAGACATAAACACGAGCAGATGCACGATTAAAAACCACTATTCCATTTAAGGTGCTTATTTGATTATCTTTTCAAATAATCCCTTACCGCTTTATTATGTGCTTTTAACGTATTTGAAAAAGTATGCCCTCCTTTACCATTCGCCACAAAGTAAAGTGCTTTCGTTTTAGCTGGGTGCATAACTGCTTTTATACTTTCGGCACTGGCC
>JAAXQB010000298.1 GCA_012329085.1 Methanosarcinales archaeon
GAACGGATGCCGTCATTAGCTAAATGCATTGGCCAATTAAAGCCATTAATTTTTTGTGGAGTTCGCAATCGCCCTTCCAAAGTAACTAAATCGCCATAGTTGATCCGAACTACCCGAGGCACAAAAGCCATTACCCTACCATCAACTTCTTTTTTTTCATCACCTATTTTAATCTCATTAATTTCAACTATAAGGCGGTTATTTCTTATTCTCTCTTCTACCCTTTTGACTACTCCTTTTATCTCTACTCTCTCGGGCTGGTCATTAAAATAACTCAAATCAGTAGAAACTACTTCAGGATTAGCCACTTTATTGTAATTAAGCCAGCCACCAATCCCCACGCAAACCATTAAAAAAATTATTATTAGTAATGAGATTATCTTAATTTTTTGCTTTATATAAAATTCTTTGATAAACAAAAAACTAAACAGGGCCACCCCGAATAAGAGAAAGAGCCATAAACCTTGCCCCTCCAAAAATCCAAGAGTTATCCCTAAAATAAAAGTCAAACAACCCCAAAAAAAGATTTTAGAAATCATAATCGTTAAAAAAATATCTGTTGACTAATAGAATTTTATAGGTTATAATAAAATAGAGTAAAAAAAGTTTATATTATATAGAAGCTGCGTAGTAGGGTCTGACCCCTTTATGCAGATTCTATATATTTATACCATAATTTAATCCATCCTCAAAAACTTTTCTATCCTTTAACTTTATTTTTAACTTTTATTTTATGAGAAATATAGAAAACCAAAACCCAAAAAGCCTAAATCAAGAATTGTTAAACTTAAATAATATTAAGCCATTGCTTGATGTAGCACAAGGATATGAAAAAAAGGGAGAGTATCCTCTCGCGATTGAGCATTACGAGGAAATCTTAAAGCTAGACCCCAAGAATGCTGATGCATTAGATGGCATAACACGGGTTAAAAATGCAGAAAAATAACAATACTTAAATCAATTTTTTGGTCAATTCGAAGAATAGATAGGGCAATAAATAGGCAAATATATTTAAAAACCGAATTAGTCGGTTTTTTCTTTTTATAAGTTGTCAATTTGGTTAAATGGTGTTATAATTTAGAATGATAAATAGTTATGAAAAATTATCATAATTTAGCTATCTCTTTTTTATATTTAACATTTATTTTTAATTTTTTAGTTATGAGAGAATGGAAAAATAAGGCAAAAGGAATCTTTTCAAGGACAAAAAAGATGATGAGAAGCCTCCATCAAAAAGGGAAAGTTGTTAGGTCTTGGGGTTTAGCAACTCGCTTTGAAAATAAAAAAATGGAAAAACCCAAAAAGAAAAAAGATTAAATGCTATGAAAAAAAATACTACAAAAAACATAACAGTTCCAAATAGGGATTTAGAATTTCTTAAAAAACATTTTTCGCATTGTTTTGATAAAAATGGAAATTTTGATTTTGAAAAATTTAAACAAGAATTATCTGAAAATGAAATAAATTTTTCTAAAGAATCTTATGGAATGGATTGGTTAGGAAAAAGTTATGCAAGACTTTTAGCGAGCGATGAAGCCACAACAATTCTAAAAGAAGATGAAGAATTTAATCAAAAAGAAGAAAATAAAGATTCTGATAATCTCTTAATAAAAGGGGATAATTTAGAAGTCTTAAAACATCTTTCAAATGCATATTATGAAAAGGTGAAGATGATTTACATTGATCCTCCGTATAATACTGGGAGTGATGGATTTGTTTATCAAGACGATAGAAAATTTACAAAAGAAGAACTTTCAAAACTTGCAGGAATAGATGAAGATAAAGCAAAAAGAATATTAGATTTCACCCAAAGCAAAAGTAACTCTCATTCTGCGTGGCTTACTTTTATGTATCCTCGTTTATACATTGCCAAACAACTTTTAAAAAATGATGGAGTTATTTTTGTTTCTATAGATGATAATGAAGTAGCTCAATTAAGACTTTTGATGGATGAGATTTTTGGGGAGGAGAATTTTGTTGGGGAAATTATTTGGGAAAATAAAGAAGGTGGAGGAAGTTCTGATAGTAAACATTTTAGAATTAAACATGAATATTTAATTGTTTATGGAAAAAATAAAGAGAATGTTGAAATAAATGGTTTAGATGTTGAAGATAGAGATAGATATAAATTAATGGATAAACATGAAAAAGAAAGAGGGAAATATCAACTTATAAAGCTTAATAGTGCGAGTTTGGGTTATATAAAATCTCTTGATTATCCAATAGAATCACCAGATGGGACTTTAATTTATCCAAATAAAAATAATGAAAAAATTTCTCGTTGGAGATGGTCAGAAGAAAAATTAAAATTGGGAATAGAAAATGATTTTGTAGTAATTAAAAAAGATAAAAATGGAGATTGGGTAGTTTATACAAAACAATATTTAAAAGTTGATAAAGATGGAAATATTATAGATGGTAGAAAAATACAGCCATTAGGAGTGATTTCAAAATTTTCTACTACACAATCAAATAAGTATATAAAGAGTTTATTTAATGATAAGGCAGTTTTTGGTTATTCAAAACCTGTAAATTATATTAAATTTATTTTACAAATCTCAACAAATCAAAACGACCTTATCCTCGACTTTTTCGCGGGCTCTGGAACAACTGGCGATGCAGTTATGCAACTTAATGCAGAAGATGGTGGGAATAGAAAATATATTTTGGTGCAACTTCCAGAAAAGATTGATAAAAAGAAAAACAAAACAGCTTATGATTTTGTAAAGGAAGAATTGAAAGTAGAAAAACCAACTATTTTTGAAATTACCAAAGAAAGAATTATTAGAAGTGCAAAAAAGACTGTAAAAGATAATGAAGAATTAAAAGAAAAAGATAAAAAAGACTTATCAAAACAAGATTTTGGATTTAAGATTTTTGAAACTATCTCAAATGATGAAGGAGTATGGGAAGATTATAATTTTGAAGCAGAAGAATTTGATGAGCAGCAAAAACTTTTTGATGAAAGTAAATTATCTGACGAAGACTTAAAAACACTTCTTACCACTTGGAAAACATATGATGGAATTGCTTTAACTAAAAGTTTACAAGAAATAGATTTAGATGGCTACATAGGAAATTATTTTGATAATAAACTTTATCTAATAAACACAGGATTTGAAATAAAAAATTTAAAAAAACTTTTAGAAGAAATTGATAGTAATAAAGATTTTAATCCTGCTATTATCATTGCATTTGGATATAATTTTGAATCCAAAAACTTGAGAGAAATCGCAGAGAATATTAAATCTTATGCCAACAAAAAGCAAATTGATATTGATTTTATAACGAGGTATTAATATGGCAGGGTTTAATTTTGAAAAAAACCTAGACCATCAATCTCAAGCAGTAAAATCTACTGTTGGAGTTTTTGATAGTGTAGAAATAAAAGAAGCACAAGGAACAGAAAAACAATTTTCTAACCCTATTTTTGACACTCAAGTAAATTTTAAATATGTCCATAATATAGGTGGACTTCAAGAACAAAATAGTATTGAAAGAAGTGTAAAAGGTAAAAGCAACATCATAGATATTATGATGGAAACAGGAACAGGAAAAACCTATACTTACACAAAAACCATTTTTGAACTTAATAAATTATATGGAATTTTTAAATTTATAATTGTAGTACCTACCTTGCCAATTAAAGCAGGGACTATTGATTTTTTAAATTCTGATAGTGCAAGAGAACATTTTAAAGAACAATATGGGAAAACCTTAAAACTTCATATTGTAGAAAGTAAAAAGGGTGGGAAGGACAAAAAGTCTTTTATGCCTCCTGCCGTAAATAGTTTTGTAAATGCTGGAAATTTTGAAAAAAATAAAATTCAAGTGTTGATTATAAATGCTGGAATGATCAATTCAAAAACAATGGAAAAAAGTTTTGATAGAACTTTATTAGATAATCACTCCATGCCTTTTGATGCTATTTCTGCGACAAAACCATTTATGATTATTGATGAGCCTCATAAATTTGCTAAAGAAAATACCAGTTGGCAAAATATCCAAAAAATGACACCTCAATTTATTATAAGATATGGTGCAACTTTTAAAGAAAACGAAAATCTCATTTATACCCTATCTGCTGTTGATTCTTTTAATAGAAATTTAGTGAAAGGAGTTATTGGACATATTGCAGAATTTGAAACAGGTAAAAATGCAATAGTAAAATTTGTAAATTCTGATGGAAAAGAAGCTAATTTTGATTTAATAGAAAATGGCAATAAAAAATCGTTTAGAGTTGCTAAAAAAGAAAGTTTAGAAAAAGTGCATAATGCAATGACTAATCTAATTATTGAAAATTTAAATAAAAACACAGTTGTTTTATTGAATGGATTAGAGTTAAAAAAAGGGGATAAAATCAATCCATTTTCTTATGCAGAAACCTTGCAGGAAACAATGATTCAAAAAGCAATAAAGCACCATTTTGAAAAAGAAAAAAAATATCTTACAAGAGAAGTAAAAATAAAACCACTTACTTTATTTTTTATTGATAATATTGAAGAATATAGAGGCAAAGATGGATATATAAGAAAAACAGTTGAAAAA
>JAAXQB010000287.1 GCA_012329085.1 Methanosarcinales archaeon
AATCATTTGTACTAATCTGATATCTTTTGCCTGTTATCATTTGAATTTCAATCGCTTTTCTTGAACCAGAAATATTATACCACCAACCATTAGAAATTAGACGAATTCCCAAAATCCAACGATAATACCATGGAATGTCTATAATTTTATACATCTCAATTTCTTTTAAATTAATCCTTTTTTGAATAACTTTAATTGGCCCAAGTTGAATTTTCAAAAAATCTACCTCTATTGTTACGGTTAAAGTGCTAAGTAAACTTAAACTTATTACAAAAATAAGCAAAGTAATCACTCCTCCCCATTTAAATTCATAAAAAACCATTGAAATGGAAATGGAAATTATTATAAATCCAAATATAGCCACGATCCAATAACCAATTTGAGTATGTTTATATGTTTTCATAATCTAATTAAATTTTATTTTTTATTTTTATTATTAATTTTTCTATTTTCCCTATTATTTTCAAGAATATTTTTTTGAAATAATTATTTTTACTATTTTCCAAACCACTTCATTTCTTCTTTTAAAAAATGATATTTAATATCTAATTTTTCTACAATACGCCCAACTAAATATCCAAAAAAAGCTGCAATTAGTATAGCTCCCAAATATTGCATACTTATTACAACAAGAGATATATAATGAAATTTATAAATATAAATAACAAAAATTATGCTGAAAACTATTATCCCTATTCTTATAGCTGCTGAGATTGTCTTTTTATAATATTTTCCTTTTGCAAGATTAACATCATCTACTAAATTCTTTTGATGGAATTTTATCCCTTTCCGTTATTTTAACTCCAAATATTTCAAATCCTGATGGCACATAAAAAAAGCATCAGAATTATCTTTTATAAATTTTTCAGATTCTTTTAAACTTGTTTGGCTTAAAAGAATTTTATATGAAATATCATTTATACACGACATGATTTATTTTATCTATTTAATCTCTAAACCATCTATTTTTATTCCTTTTTCAACAATTTTGCCCACAATCTTTCCATTGACAAATTTTGCAACTTCTTCTGCAATATCAAATGGCACAATCATTAAAAATCCCATGCCCATATTAAAAGTTTTATACATCTCAATTTCATCGACATTTCCCTCTTCTTGCAAGAATTTAAAAATGTTATGCGGCACAATTGGATTATAGAAATCAAAACCAAAATTTGTTATACGACTTAATTTTAAAAGCCCACTTCCTGTAATATGTGCAAGTCCATGAACAGTGTATTCTTTTATAGCACTAAGGACTTTCATATAAATGCGAGTTGGTTTTAATAATTCTTCGCCGAGTGTAATTGATGGATTAAATGGACAAGGGTCAATATATGAATATTTTGATTTTTCAATTATTTTTCTAACAAGGGTATATCCATTGCTATGTACTCCACTACTTTCTATTCCAATTATTGCATCACCAATTTCAATAGAACTACCATCAATAATCTTATCTTTTCTAACCATTCCAAGACAAGTTCCTGCAAGATCGTATCCTTTTACAACATCAGGAAGTGTTGCAGTTTCTCCACCTATAATAGACATATTAGAAAATTCTGCACCAACTCTTAAACCTTCTCCTATTTGTTCTGCAAATCCATCTTCATGAGACTCTACTGCAAGATAATCTACAAATGCTATTGGCTCAACTCCTATCGCAATAAGGTCATTTACATTCATTGCAATACAATCAATTCCTATTGTATTCCATTTTTTCATTTCATTTGAGATTAATACTTTTGAGCCAACTCCATCAGTTGCTAATGCAAGAGCATATTCTCCAAAATCAATTAATCCTGCATAGTGTCCAATATCTGTAATTGGTGCACCAAATCCCTTTCTTTTAAATGTTAATTGACTTGCAAGTGCTTTAATTATGGATTCTTCTTGTTTTATATCTACGCCAGATTTTGCATAGCTCATTCTGGAAAAATGGTTATCATTTGCTTGTTTTTTCATACTTAATTATTTTTTTATAGTAATGTATGCATTATAATTTTTTATAATATATAATTTATAAAGTTATATACTTAACACTCATTCAGTCGAAAACCTTCGGTTTTCTCATACGATCGTTCGCTACGAACGAACTCTCGAAGAGAATGAGCGATAAAGCGAAATTCAATCGAAGTATATTGATTTAGAGTATAAATTGTCTTAATTTACAACAAGTCTATTGAATTAAGCACAATTATTTTTTGGACTCAAATTTCTTGATTTGTTTTTCAAAATCAGAATCAATTTTTTGAGTTTTATTAAACTTATCATATTCAGTAAAAGCTTTTTTCTCAGCTTGCGCATGAGAAATATTTCCTTTTCCGTCTAAAATTTCGTATTTATTAAATTGTAAAAATTCATTGATTGATTCTGCTAATTTTTCCATCGTAAAAGTTGTGCAAGCTTCAATCATTCTTTCAATATAGTCAAAATAACTTGAAACCGTTCTTTCTAATTTCTCGATTTCTGGTTCTTCTAAATAATTTTTTGCAATTGTAGTATCTGATTTTAAAATTCTGCCTTTTGGTGAATTTTTCCAAGATAAAAGCCCCATTTTTTCTTTCTTTGAATTCGCTTTTTTGTAAATAATTTCCGCCGCATTTTTACCTATAATGGCAAAATGGAATTTATTTTGTACTGTTGCAAAAAAATCTTTGGTAATTTGAGAATTTTTATCATAATCAATACTACATTCTGCAAAAATATCAGTGATTTGAAGATAAATCCTCCTTTCACTTGTACGAATGGAACGAACTCTTTCTAAAAGTTCTTGAAAATAATCTTTACCAAAATATCTGCCATTCTTTAATCGCTCATCATCCATCGTAAAACCTTTGATGATATACTCTTTAAGAATTTTACTTGCCCAAATACGAAATTAAGTGGCTTTAAAAGAATTAACGCGATAACCAACAGATAATATTGCATCTAAATTATAAAATTTCACACTTGTTGTTTGAGTTTTTCCTTCAATAGCACCATGCCGAGTGGTATGTCGGAAATTCCGACTAACCAACTTCTCTTGCAACTCCCCTTCATTAAAAATATTTTTCAAATGTTCGGTTATAGTACTTCTGCCCTTATCAAATAAATTAGCAATTCTATTTTGAGATAACCAAATATTTTCATCGTGCAAAAATGCTTCTACTTTAATATCTCCATTTGGAGCTGTATAAAGTAAAAATTCTGTCAATTCGTCTTTTATAGTAATTTTTTTATCCATAACAATTTTAGATTATTTCATATATATATATATATATATATATTAATTAATACATAATTTTTTATATATTCCGGTAGTATTTGATATTTTTTCTGTTTCAATAAAAGATTCTTGTAAATTATTTTTTATAAGTTCAATGGTTTTTTAAATTACTGCTTAGATAACAATTCTACTAATGCATATCCTGTTAAAATAACAAAGCCAATTGTCACAAGAGTCTCTATAAATTCTTTTGATTTTTTTTCTTGGATGGCATCAAATAATTCTTGCGTAGGTGAAAATATAGATTCATTCAAAAGATGCATAATTTCGTATTTTTTATCAATTCCACTTTTATCAATTCCATAAAATCATTCAATTCATCCATATACATTTGATTTGCTTTTGAAAGTAAATATTTTAATTCTTTAATCTCATTATATGATAAATCGTTCATTTTTTATTCTTCTTTGTATTTTTTTAATGCCATCTGACATAAAACTTTCTACTATATCGTAATATATTTGTTTATTTTCTAAAGAATTTAATTGGTTTTCTATTTTTATAATTATAAGTTTAGTTTCTTGCTTTTCGTAATTTTTTGCATAATTTATTAGTTTTTCTTCTATCTTTGCAAATCTATTTTCAATCTCAATTTTATCTTTGATGCCATCTCTATAAATTATATAGATTATTCCAATAATGGTGACAATTCCAATTATAAAATCTAAATTCATCGATTTAATTTATAATCCTTAACTCTTTTATAATCTTTGGTAGTTTTTTTAGAATAAATAAGAATTATAAAAATAAATCTTTCTTTTCGCAAGTAATGTTCAAAAACTAATCTTAAATCAAATTAATTCACTTGCAGATATAAGAGCTATTAAATTAACATTCACCAATTCAAGATTTTTTTTTGCATCCTCTTCTCTATCCACAATTGTAATCACAGTATCTACAACCCCCCCTGCATCTCGTATTGCTTTAATTGCTTTTATGACAGAATTACCACTTGTGGTCACATCTTCAAGTAACACTATAGTCGAATTTTGATTTAAATCTCCTATAAATCTACTTCCTGTTCCATAATTTTTTACTGTACTCCTTATAAGTAACAATGGCAACTTAAGTGTAAGAGATACTGCTGTAGCAATTGGAACTCCCCCTAATGCAACACCTCCCACCATTTCTACATGCATATGAGATATTTTTTCAGAAACACATTCTGCTATAAATTCAAGTGTTCTTGGGTCCGTGCTTGCTTTTTTAATATCAATATAATATTTACTTTTTTTTCCAGAAGAAAGAGTAAAATCTCCAAATTTAATTGCACCGCATCTTTTCAACGCAGAAATTAATTTATATTGCATTTCAATTTCATTCCAGCTTTTGTTATATTGCCCCACGCATTCTTTATTAATAGTTTCAATAAAATTTTTATCAATATTATATTTCATAAAAATACCTTTATTTTATTATATGTACATATATGGCATGTAAGATTTTATTTATATTTTTTTTTATTAGCTCAGTCTTCGAAGAAGAATGGGTTTTATATATAACTTGTAAAATTATATGCTTAAACTTCAAACTTTTCAGAATGATTTAAACAAATTTTAACTTTTTGTCATAATAGTAAATCCAAAAGATAACGATATATACAATCTTATATTTAAAAAAGTTAAAATTGTATCAAACAGTATATATTTTAAATCTTACCAAGGTTCTTTTTTAATTCCAATTAAATATCCCACCATATTTGTCACTATATGTAATATTGGTGTTATTATAAGTATTGCTATTATAACATTCATTGTAAAATTTTCAATAAACCATGTTGGATGTGTAAGATAGGTTAATATCCATGCACCAAATACAAAATCAAGTTGATCTATTAATGGAAATGCAGCTCCTCTTTTTAATCCAACTCTTCGTTTAAAAAAACTCATAAAAATATCTCCAAAAAGAGAACCTATGGCAAGTGAAGATATTACAATAAGTGAATTTATCAAATCAATTCCAAATAAAGGTAAATTAAATAAAATGTGCAAATTAGAATCAATGGCAATCATTTGAAAAAATCCAGTTAAAATTCCACAAGATATGCCAAAAAAAAGACCTTTGTATGTTTTTCCATCTCCTAATATGCGCCGATTATCCCATAAAATTTTTCCAAAATCAATTGGTGTTCCTTTTCCAAAAAATGCGGCACCCATATTTGGAGTGTATGCGGGAAGAATTAACCACACAGCAATAATAACAGTTTCAATCGTGGTATCACCTCACTCATATCACTTCGAATTAGTTATCAAAAATATTCGGCTTTTTCTAATATTCAGATGTTTCAAATATTCTAATCGTAGATTTTTAATATATAAAATCAAAAAAAAAATTCGCATGCTTTTAATACATATTTTCTTTTATATTGGCATATAATTGTAAAATTATCTACCATAAGATGTTTTTATTTTCTCATTTAAAAGATAATATAATTTATTTTTATCAAGCATGCAATGCGTTGTTGATGTTTTTATGTTTTTTTACAGCATATAATTTTTAAAATTTATTTTACAAATTATA
>JAAXQB010000180.1 GCA_012329085.1 Methanosarcinales archaeon
AAAAAATGAAACTTGATGATGTTATAATTACAAAAGCAATATTTGATGATTTTTCAAAAACATTTCTTGACTATACAGAAGTGGATGTTGCACTTGTTGGGGGCGGTCCTGCAAATCTTGTGGCTGCAAAATATCTTGCAGATGAAGGATTGAAAACGGTCATATTTGAGAAAAAACTTAGCCCCGGTGGTGGAATGTGGGGCGGAGGAATGATGTTTCCGCGAATTGTAGTTCAAGAAGAGGCATGCAGAATATTAGATGATTTTGGCATAAATTACAAAGAATATGAAAAAGGATATTTCGTTGCAAATTCTGTTGAATCTACTGCAAAACTTATAGGTGAAGCAATATCTGCAGGTGCAGAAATTTTTAATCTTATGGAAGCTGTAGATGTTATGATACGAGAGAATGATGCGATTGCAGGACTTGTTATTAATTGGACTGCGGTATCTGTTACGAATTTACATGTTGATCCTATGACAATTCGCTCAAAAATTGTATTTGATGGAACAGGACATGATACGAATATTTGCAAAATTGTTCAAAATAAAATTCCTGGTGCAAAGATTTCTGTTATTGGCGAAAGACCAATGTGGGCAGATGTTGGAGAGCGAGTTATAATGGAAAATACAAAAGAAGTATATCCTGGATTGTATGTTCTTGGAATGGCGGCAAATGCTGTATCGGGCACTCCACGAATGGGACCTGTATTTGGTGGAATGCTTCTTTCTGGTGAAAAGGCAGCAAAGCTTGCGATTTCAACACTTGTTAAATAGGGTATTTTTATAAAGTATTTATAATGTATTTATAAAGAATGCACATTCTCTAAATTTATGATGGTGTATGTTTAAAAAGAATAGATATAAACGCTTATTCTTTTTAAAAATAAATTAAAAAAAATTGAAGATTTTTAGCAATACAATAAAAATAATTTTATATTATTTATTTTTATATGTATGGGGAAATTTTAATTTCCCCCATTTTATTTTTTATTGTATATAATTTGTAAAATTATATACTAAACACGCATATCATTCTGATATGCTGTTCAGAGAAATTTTTTAATTTCTCGTGAATTTAACTTGACTTTGCCATATTACAAGATAAACTAACCATGTAAGGAGGTATGGCATCAAACCGTTCAGAAAAGCAAAATCAATATCGAATGCTTAAATGGGTATCTAATCTGATAAAGTAGAGTTAATCTGTTTTAAAATATAATGTTTTATTTAAAAATAAAAAATATATGAATTTTGATATGCTAAATCCAATGTATTTTTATAGCTATTACATATTAATTCCACAATATATTTATTAAAATATAAATATCTATCATCAAAAATTAAAGATTTTTTCAAACTCATTCTATTTCAGAGAATGGGCTATAAAAAAGTTTAAAATTATAGAAACGGTTTAGTATATTATTTATATTCTGTATGTGTTTTTAAAAAAAAACGATATGTTTTTCAAATAATAGATTGAGAATGATAATTGTGATTAAAAATTATAATACGCTATACTTAAACAATCCACTCCATTTTTTAATAAGATTATTGACTCGCATCATGCTTTCTTGATCAATTGGTAAAAAAAGAACAGAGTCTGGTTTTTTTGATATTATTTTTATTATAAAATCATCAAAATGTGATTGAATAAACTTAAAATCACTCACAATAGCAATAGGTTCTTTATTGTAATTTTTTGTAAATTTAATTACAGAACTTATATCTGTACCCCCTTTTGCTTTAATTTTAGTAAGGTCTTCGATAGAAATTTCTTTTGAGTCTGTTGCAAATGCAATTATTTTGGTTTTTTTCTTAAAATATTTGTGTATCGTATTAGCAATTATTTTTGCAGAAATCATATATTCTACCATACTATTTGATGAATCAATTATTATCCATACAGTATCTCGTTCTACTCGCTCTTTTTCAAGCCATCTATTTTTAGAATCAAAAAATACAATTCTTTTTTTATCAGATAATGATATGTTATCTCTAAATTTTTTTATAAGTCTTGGTTTTTCTATACCAAGTCCAATTCCGATAAGATTTGGAAGTTTTAAACTTTTAGAACAAAAAACATCATGTTCGCAAAAGAGAAATTCATTATCTTTGTCTCTTGTTGATATTCTTAAAACTTTTTGAGTTAACATTTCTTTTGAAAATTTAGATATTTTTTTTTCTTTAAATGAAATAGGAGCTCGTTCATGTAAAATATCTGTATTTTTTACCACCTCTCCCCACACTTTCTTATCTAATCGTAAAAGAGTATTATTCAAAATTTCACCAAGATTTATGATATTTTTTATGAATGTTTTAAATTGTCTTTGTATGAGATTTTTTGAACCGTCTTTTATAAATTGTTTGCATTCTATAAATCCATCAAATTCAAGAATTCTATCAAACATATCTTCTTTTTCCTCTATTGAGTGCCTTGAAAAAAGAATAAGTGCGACTGTAAGATATGCATCCTTTTTTATTTGCGAAGGAAGTGTATTTAATAATAAATCATTATATGGCTTAAATGGAGTTACATCAAACTTTAAATTTATTGCATAATTGGAAATAAGATTTATTGCAAAATGAATAACTTCTTCATCAATATCTAATTCAAGAAAAAAATTATCATCATTCATTTTTTCAGGGTGTGTTAATTTTCTGTGTGCCGCTATTATATAATCTATATATTTAAGATGTGCTAGCTCATATACAGTTAAAAATTCAGCAAGATATTTTGGAGATTTTATATATATTTCAGCTCTTTTTGAAGCACTAAATACATTAATGTAAAAGTAAGAATTTTCCAATTGTGTTTCAATATATTCAAGCTTTATATCATAATTCTCTACATGCTTATCGATAACTTTACTTAATGTACTTAACATTATTTTATTTCAATCTTTATTTTAATAAAATAAAGTCATAGACTCAATAACTTTATTTGATATATTTAAATTATTTTATTATATATTGAGAGAAATTAAAAATTTCTCGTAATATTCCATGCCATTAACATAATAAATTCAAATCCGCTAAATTTAGTTAAGATAAATTAAAATTCCATGTTGTAGAATCTCATAAAAATTTAACAAAATAAAAGAACCATATTAGACGAATAATGAAACAATTCTATAAAATATTGTTAAAAAAGTTCTTTTTTTATGAAAAGAGAATATTAGATTTATATTGCTTTATTTCTCATTCATATCAATCGATTTCAAACCCAATAAGTACCGTACCTTCTTTTTCATTTAAGTTCATTATATTCTTTATGTAAAGATCCGTAGGGGGAGATGGACTTCCAACTATAACATACTTTGCACATGGAATGTTTTCTGTCCATGGTAAATCAAGAGAAGAAATAGCAAGAATACATTCATTTAATTTTTCTGTGCCTATTTCATTGATTTTATCAGAATATAATACAAAAGCTCCCCCTATTACTCTATTT
>JAAXQB010000200.1 GCA_012329085.1 Methanosarcinales archaeon
CTCCTCAGCAGTTGGTTTAATCTTTGTAGTCCCTGTTGCTTCTCTCTTTAATACACCAAAAGACCTCTCAATCCGATTCTTATTCTCCTCAGTTAACATCCCGGTCTTGTCAGAGTCTGCTTTGCTCAGTGCCTTTACAATTTCTTCCCTTAAATTCTCTCGGTTAACAGTCTTTGCATATTGAGTCTTTCCTTCCTCATCAAACTCTGCCAACTTATTCATAATATCATTAACTACCCTATCCACAGAATACATTTGCACAGGGATTTTAGTTACAATCTCTCGTTCCTTGTCTTTTTTTACTTGATAATAAGTGGTTCTTAATTTTATTATTGCTGATTGAGTACTTAATTTGGGAATTTCAGGAATTTTATATTCTCCTTTTCTTGGATGTTTCTGTACATTTACTTCTTCCTTCTTATAGTTTAAGTTATGGAGCACAAGATTATAATCCCTATCTTTTTCTACCGTATAGCTTCTAACTCTGTGTTCATAATCCCAGACTTCATATACCAGATCCTTAATTGCTTCACTCCACTTGTCATGATTATAGACCACTACTGTTGGTTGTTCAGAAACATACTCTTTTGGTACTCTAAGTCCCCTTCCTAAAACCTGAGCAATTAAAAGTTTTGAATTAAATGCCCGCTCCTCATGTGGAACGATCTGAAAGACATTATCTACATCCCAACCCTCAGTAAGCATAGTAACAGAAACAATCCATTCCACTAAATTTGTTAGATTATCAACTGTCTTTAGAGTTTTTTTATTTGCTTCATGCTTTGGACTTGAGGTAACTACCAAAACTTTTTTATCAGCAACATTTGCGTCAATTTTTTCTTTATCAATTAAGAAGTTCTTTATCTCATTGGCAAGTTTTTCTGCTGCATTTATTGTCTTGGTAACAAAAATGCTTATATGTTTCTCTGCTTTTTTCCACTCTCTTTTACTTCTTTGATGGTTAGCGTAAATTTCCTCCATTTTCTGATGCCATCCTCTCGCTTCTGCTTTCTGAACATAGTCAATCTTCTTAATAACAAAATTACCTGCTAAATCACCTTCCATCGCCTGCATTATAGTATACCTATAAATAACATCTCTCGCATATTCGTTCCCTTTGTATGGAGTGCCCGTAAATCCAACAATATATTTGAAATTATACCTTTTATCCATCAGGAATTTCTTCCATTCTCTCATAGCATCGGTAGCTGTTTGGGAGAGTTCGGCTTTAGGGTTCATAATGTGATGAGTCTCATCATTTAGAACAAGTGTTCTATACCCCTTACCGGTGAAACTATCAGGGATGGAGGAAGTAACCTTAGTGTAAGTCTTGTGGACATTATCAATACAGATTTCTCCAAATCTAATTGTTCTTGAGGCTTCCTTCACGGCTGGATAAGTCCTCACCGGAATATCAGGATCGCTAAGGGATGCTCTCAGATCTCTATTTGAGGCATAAGCATCAAATTTCTTTTTTAACTCGTATTTAACCGTAGTGGATGGACATAATATCAGAACACTATCTATCGCCTTCTCGCATAACATAATCTGTGCAATCCCATACATTACCCATGTTTTACCTGTTGCAGTAGCAAGGTCAATAGTACAAGCAAGTTTTTCAGGAAACTCAAGTTTTGCTCTAAAATTCTCAAATCTCCCGTAATATTCTTGAAGGACTGAATTAGTATCAAAATTTTCTTTTGCTAAATCAGCTGTATTTTTATATTCGCCACCCAGAAGAAACTTTATAACCATTTTAATTGCTTCTTTTTGGAACTCCCGGTGTCCACAGAGCTCATCAAGGAAATCATCGTATTTGGTTAAATCCAATTTCTGAGGATCTATATCCCTTGTTACCTTTAAGACCAAATCTTGCGTTTTGATATACATTAGTGTTTTTTAAAATCTTTTATTGATTTTATCTCAACTCGTTCATTACCAAAAATATCAATATAGACTATCATAATTTTCTCGCCAAGTTTTGGATTGCGGATACTAACCTTACAACCAGCCTTCTTAATCTCCTCAGCAAAGAAACGGTGAGTCATATTGAAATACTGGCAATTATAGTCTGTATCAACAAGAACCATACTCAAAGCATCTTTTGGGTCCTTGAATTCCACAGGTTCCTTTGCCCTCTGCACAGCCTCAAATTCTTTTATCTCAATCACCATTTCTTCAAATAATTTCCCAGGAGGTTGTTCAACATAATATCTTGCCGTTACTTGTGGAGGATAGATAAAATCAAACCCAATCTGCTCAATATTCTGATTGATTTGCTTTGGAGAAGCAGGTTGCATCGGCCTTGTAAATTGTGTCTTATGCAATTCATCAATTACAGAATAAGGAATTCTTAAAGCATAATATCTTATGCCTTTTTTGTCAATGTAGTCTTGAAGAAAATATACCCTACTTGCTGGAGCAATAATGAACATCCTTGCTTTTATATATTCACCAACCGTGTTATGCAGTTCGTCAACATATTCTTCAGTCAGGTATCCTTTTTGAGAAAAGACTTTCACTGGACAGTTAAATAGAAGCCCATCCATTAATAAACCATTTATTTCAAAATCTTTTGGTTCACATTGAAAAAGTTCAAGGGCAAAGCTTTTATAGTTGTCTTCACCCATTTTTAAAATGAAACCGTGGTTCTCATATAATCCAGCATTGTAAAGGATGAAAGGATTTGGCTTCAGTGATTTGCCTTTGTTCCCAATCTTTTCCCTTATATTAAACATCCGTTTAATCATTGTATAGATTGCCAATTTTGAAGAATCCACCATTATCCATTTTCTACCAAGTTTCTCAGCCACTGCTCCTGTCGTTCCAGAACCAGCATAACAGTCGAGAACAAGGTCGCCTTTATCAGAGGAAACTTTAATAATACGCTCAAGAAGTCGTTCTGAATTTTCAGTGGGGTAGCCCCATTTCCGTGAATATCCTTCGATATCCATCCAATTATTATGAGGAGTCTTACTAATAGGCTCTATCCAATATTTTATAGTGTTCCCTTCTTTTCTTAGAAATCGTAGTTCGCAACCAGTTCTTTCCCAGTATTCTTCTATGCTTTCTTCCGTCTTCTTTGATTCTTCCAGATATTTCTGGTAATTATCTAATGCTTTAAGAGCATCTTCTTTTTTCCACATCCAACTACAACCAGCTTCCAGCATCATTCCTTGTAACTCGTATCGTTTGATAGCTCTCTTATAAAATGTTTTGAAATCTTTCCAGTATGCTTTTCTTTCTTGAACTATAACTCCTTTTACCAGATTGGGATATGTCGTATCC
>JAAXQB010000322.1 GCA_012329085.1 Methanosarcinales archaeon
ATGAAATTATCATTATTATTATAAGAAAATCGTTGATTTTTTTTAGCACTTTCAGAAAGTTTATTTTCCATAGGAGAAAAAGTATTTGAAAAAATCTTTGATATATGAGTTTGATAAAATTGAAAATTTTCACTCATCAATTTTAAATATGCATCCCATAAGCTATTTTCATCAATTCCATATCTTTCAAATCTTCTAATAAAATTATGTTGAGATTTTGGATTTAATCCTGTTTGATTATCAAGTGATTCTTTTACAGATTCTTTTACAGCAATTCCTATAAGTTCACCAAGTTTAGAATGTCCTCCTGCATCAGATAATATAATGTTGGATTCAATATTAGAAATTATAATCATACCATCAGTTCCAGAACCTGTGGCAATATCACAAGAATAATTACTTTTTGCCATAAGTTCTAAAATGGCTGCAGATTTTGCTTCTGTGCCTACAATTAATGCTTTTACCATCGTTTCCTTTGGCAAACTTACATTTATATCAAGAATGATATTTATAGTTCCATTAATTGTTTTTTTAAATTTAGTTTCATCATAAGATGCCGGATCTCCTGCTCTAAGTCCATTAATTTCAACACCACCTGTAACTATTGCAGTAACACTTGTTTCGCCATGAGATTTTGTCACAATTGCAGCATTTTCCATTGATGCTGCTGTACTTAATCCTGTTGTAGCATTAACATCCAACCCAAGTTCGTTTGCAATTAATTCCATATGCGATTTGTAAGTTTTTGCCCTAAGTTCGCATGCCATTCCACTACCTGGATTTTCATCTTTAATAAATACACTATTGAGTTTTTCATTGTATCCGCCATTTAATGGTCCTGTACTTAATACTGCTTTTTTTCCATTAAATAGAATTATTATAGATTTTTCACATCTATGAATGGAATTTCCTGAGGGTGTGTTGTAAATTAACATAAATTTATGAATTATTCTGAGTTTTCGAGCGCTCATTCATTCTTAAGCGAGCCATTAAATTTTTTTCTTAATGTATGGTAATCGTTCATTCTCTGACAAGAATAAACTTTACAAATTATGTACTATAAAAAATTTTGAATTAATCAAATATATTTTATAAAACTTATACTTTGTCATGAATATAGACTGTAATATCTTTTAAATGTATTTCAACAATGCATAAAATAAAGCTCTTTATAATGCATAAAGTCCAAAAAAGTTTGCACCAATATAAAAATTTAATTTTCGTTGTTTCAATCTATAAGGGCTGAAACCAATCACCTATTTTTATATCTGTTTTATCAAAAAATAGCTAAAATTCTTAGCACATATATGATTGCTATGTATGATCTCATTAAGTTGTTAAAAATAGAAATTTTATATTCCACTGTATTTTTATATGATAAAATTATGTGTAAAACAACTATTTATAATTATTGAATATTCATTTCATTTCATTCCATTATAAGTAAACATCTAAAAGAATAAATTAAAATACGAATTATTTAAATAATATAAGTAACAACATTCAACTAAAAGACTAAAAAAATCTTTTTCGAAGTAAAAAGATTATATTTTATGCTAATAATCCACGCATGCTCATATAGAAAATATAAAAACGGTCTGAAATAAACGAGAAAAAAAAACATTCTTTGAACATATAATAATCAATCGTTCTCTTTAAGAACGAGCAAACGCTCATTTGTTCAATCATGAGCCTTATAAAGTATATGCAAAAATAAAAACAATCTTTAGATTGTTACGATAACATCAAATAACGCTCATTCATTCTGAATGTGCTATCAAAAATCAAAGATTTTTTCTAACTCATTCTGAAAAGTTTGAGTGTTTACGCACATTCGTTCTGAATGTGCTACTAAAAGTATAAAATGATGAAACCACAAATAGGAGTAATAGGTTCAGGCATTTGCAATAATGGCATTTCAAATCCTTCAATATGCGACCTTGCAAAAGAAGTTGGAAAACACATTGCAAAAAATGGTGCTATATTGATATGTGGTGGAAGAGGCGGAGTTATGGAAGCGGCAGCATTTGGTGCAAAAGAAAGTGGAGGAATAACTGTTGGAATATTGCCGGGGGAACATCATAGTGATGCAAATCCATATATTGATATTGCAATAACTACGGCGATGGGGCATGCAAGAAATACAATTATCGCACAATCATCCTCTGTGTTAATTGCAGTTGGTGGCAGATATGGAACTTTGTCAGAAATTGCACTTGCACTTTCAATGGAAAAACCCGTTGTTGTAATTGCTTCGAAGTGGGAAATTGATGGAGTTTATATAGCAAAAACTCCAAAAGATGCGGTCGATATTGCACTTAAATTTATTTAATGGATATTTTTATAATTCGTTATAATATTTTCCATCTTTGATGTTAAAAATTAAAAATTTTTTCTAACTCATTCTGAAAAGTTTAAGTATTTACGCACATTCATTCTGAATGTGTTATCAAGTAGCAATTGTTCATTCCGAACGAGCTATCAAAGATTTCCATAATTTAAGTAATACTAAAAAAGATTAAATTGTAATATATGTATAGACATGACAAAACCAAAAACACATTTAATTGTGACTGAAAAAAATATTGCAGCAAAAAGAATTGCAAATATTCTTAGTGCCAAAAAAAAACTTAAAAATGTTCGAGTTAATGGAGTTGATACTTATGAATTTGAAGGTAAAGATGGTGATAAAAACGAATTAGTTACCATAATGGGACTTAGTGGACATATAGTTGGACTTGATTTTCCAAAAGAATATAATAATTGGCAAAAAGTAGATGCAAAAAATCTTATTGATGCTGAAATTATTTCAAAGTCGAATCAACCTAAAATCGAATCTGCATTAAAAAAACTTGGAAAATTGGCAGACCATGCAACAATTGCAACGGATTACGATCGAGAAGGGGAGCTTATAGGAGTTGAAGCACTTAATATTATAAGGGGCGTAAATCCAAATATCAAACATTCTCGTGTGCTATATAGTGCGATTACACCAGAATCGATAAATAATGCATTTGCAAATCCGGTAAAAATTGATTTCAATCTTGCTGATGCAGGACATTCGCGACAAGTCATTGACTTGATTTGGGGTGCATCACTTACACGATGCATATCCATTCTTGCAGGGAGACTTGGAAAAATGTTTTTATCAGTTGGCAGAGTACAATCTCCAACACTTGCTCTAATTGTAGATAGAGAAAAAGAAAGGGACGCATTCATACCTGAGGCTTATTTTGAATTATATGCAATTCTTAACAGTGCAGAAAATGATAGACTTGAAACACGATATAAAATTTCAAAATTTAAAAGTAGAAAAGAAGCAGAAGCAATATGCAGTAAGCTTGGGAAAATTGCAATTGTATCCGATATTAAAAAATCAGAACGAATAGATCAACCCCCAAGTCCATTTAATACAACTGAATTTATAGGTGCAGCAAGTTCAATTGGATTTAGTGTTGCAAATGCTATGCGAATAGCAGAATCATTGTATATGAATGGATTTATTTCATATCCTCGAACTGACAATACTGTATATCCTGCAACACTTGACCTTCGTGAGAAAATAGAGTTGTTTAATAAAGGAATATTTAAAAAATATGCAGAAAAACTTTTAAAACAAAAAGAATTAACTCCAACGCGTGGTAAAAAAGAGAGTACTGACCATCCTCCAATCCACCCTGCATCTATACCAAAAAAATCAGAATTGAAAGAAGATGAATGGAGAATATATGAAATGGTTGTAAGAAGATTTTTTGCAACATTTGCAGATTCGGCTATATGGGAATCATTAAAAGTTAAATTTGACATAAATGGAGAGGAATTTAGAATAAATGGATCTCGATTAATAGAACCTGGGTGGAGATGGTTTTATCCATACAATATGCCAAAAGACAAACTTTTGCCTAATTTGGAAAAAGGTAATGAGTTGGGCGTAATTGAGGGTAAAATTGTTGATAAAGAAACAAAACCCCCAACTCGATATGGGCAAGCACGACTTATTAAACTCATGGAGGATTTAAATCTTGGTACAAAAGCTACACGGCATGAAATTATAAGTAAATTGTATTATAGGGCTTATGTGCATGGAAATCCACTTCAGCCAACTAAAACAGCATATGCTGTTGTTGATACACTTAAAAAATATGCATCTGCGATTGTAGAACCTGATATGACTAGTGCTCTTGAAAATAATATGGATGAAATTGCCACTGCGAAAAAGAAAGAGGATGAAGTGCTTAAAGAATCGAGATATATTCTTGAACGCATATTTTCTGAAATGAAAGAAAGTGAAACCGACATTACTGAATCTTTGCGGGCAGGACTTAGGGAGGATAAAATAATAGGGACTTGTAAAGAATGTGATTCTAAGCTTATGGTGAGGCGGTCAAAAAAAGGTTCACGATTTATTGGGTGCAATGGGTATCCAGATTGTAATTTTGCACTTCCTTTGCCAAAAAGTGGGCAAATTATTGTGACTGACAAATTGTGCGAAATGCATAATATACATCATGTAAAAATTATAACGCATGGAAAAAAGCCTTGGGATCTTGGATGTCCGCATTGCAATTTTATAGAATGGCAAAATACGCGGGATTCTAAACCACCTAAACCAAAAAAGCTTACCGATCTTAAAGGGATTGGAAAAGTTACGGCTTTAAAACTTGAAGAAGCTGGAATTAAAAATTCGGAAGATTTATTGAATGTAAATATGGAAGAACTTAGTAAATTAACGGGACTTACTATGAATAAGATTAAAAAAATTTGTGAACAAAAAGCATGATATTTTTTTTATAACTCCTGATTGAAAGTTCATGATTGAAAACTCATGATTGAAAGCTCATTCGGAACGAATGGGCATAATCACTCATTCTTTCAGAATGAGTTTAAGAAAATCTTTGATTTTCGAACGAATGGGCGTTATTCGTTCTGGATGAGTGTTCGCATATAATTTGTAAAATTATATGCTGAGAAAAATTTCCATTTTCCACTAAGAGAATTTTAATTAACCTTGTTTTATACCCAACCATTTATATACTTTTATAGATTTTTTGATGGTTTTGAGAGTTTTTCAAAATTATCTTAATTTGTTTTGAAAAATTGCATTTGCAAAATATAAGTAATATTAGAATATTAAATTATACAATATGAGATATCTGATATTAAAAATTACAGATAGATGCAATTTAAATTGTGTGTATTGTTACAACTTGTCTAAATTCTCAAGGACTTTTATTAATATGGATTTTAAAACTGCAAAAAATGCTATTGATTATTCCTTAAAAAGAGTGCAACATTCAATTGGATTAAAGATACAATTCACAGGCGGAGAACCACTTTTAAATTTTAGATTGATAGAAAAAATAATAGAACATTATGATAAATGTTATAACAATACCTTCGCCATCAATCTACATTAATACTGCCAATTTTCGTTATCCTGCAAAATATCTCTTTAATTAAAATTGGGTCTGGTTTTTTCGGTAGTAATTTTAATGTTTCATTAACATATATACAACCTCTGAAGTATGCTTTGAGATCTTGAATGCTAAAAAATGGATTATATTGACGAACATCATCGATTAAAACATGAGATATATTTACCATAAAAAATGCCAGATTTACTGCATTATCAACAGTGGTTTTTTTAACATTCATGAAATCTTCTAAACCCCAATATTGTTTTGCATCCCGGAAATTAAACTCAATCTGAAAGCGTAACTTGTAGTAATCGATCAATTTCTCATATTCTAAATCTGTATCAGTGCTAAATAACAATATGTGAGTTATGATATAAGTTTTAAGATTTGTTTTTACAATGACAACCGCATTTAATTTCTGAGCAAACGACTTGTTCAGCAGGATTATTTAATAAATTTCAGTTTTAATTCCTTCTTCCGTACTGGTTTCTTTCAAGTATTTGTGTGAAATATTATTGTAATCGAGTTTGTCGCCGTATTTTCTTTTTGCACCACGCCCACTATATAGACCAATATATAGAAAATATAGTGCAGAAGTCCGCTTTAATTTGGAAATTATTTGCATTTCGCACTGCAATACCATTTGCACAGCATTATTATTCCCAAATGCACCATCAAGCACAACATATTTAAGAGGAATAATTTTATTAATTAACAATTGTACCTTTTTTAACATGTTTTGGATATATAGTAAATGTGGCGGCAGTTCAATATCCGATTTATTTTTTTTACTAC
>JAAXQB010000033.1 GCA_012329085.1 Methanosarcinales archaeon
ATGAAACATTAAAATTACTACCGAAAAAACCAGACCCAATTTTAATTAAAGAGATATTTTGCAGGATAACGAAAATTGGCAGTATTAATGTAGATTGATGGCGAATGTATTGATAATCATTTCAATAATATATTGTAGATATATTATAAAAATTTTTGTATGGATTGAATTTTGAACTAAAATGGAATAAAAAAATTTATGATAAAAAAATGGAGCTAAACGCATACAAAATATTAATACAATTTGAGTTTAATATTACTTGCATACTTGCAAAATTTTATCAAATAAATCATTTAACTGTATGCGATTATATTCGAAACAGAAATTATAATAAACTGTTGATGTGATATATGGTAATTAATAATAAATTAGCATCTATAAGCCGTCTAATGAATGACATCAATTGATGTTTATATTAATTCTTTTGGAGCCTTTTCACTTTGATGCGGAAGTTTTGTAGTGCTAATTAAAAGTGGTGTATCAATATCTTTTGCCCGTTCAAGCAAAAAATCTTTTCCAACCTTTGTAATTGCAAATAATGGCACCGAAGTTCCCACTTGTAACAATGGTTTTATAACATCTCGCACATTTTTTGATGCACAACTTGTGATAATATCAGCATATTTTATAAGTTCTATAGCATCATTTTTTTCAATTCCTGTCACATGTGCACCAATAATTATCAATCTTATATTTTTTTCCAATTTTATTTCGCGAAGCTTTTTTGCAGTATCTGAATGTACGATTGATACAGCAATGCGTTTCATTCCAAGTTTTAATGCTTTTTCAACGCCTTTTAAAGGATTAATTTCTGCAGTAAATGAATCTAATACAATTCCATTTTGTTTATGAATTCGTTCAATCACTTCTTTAATTGGTTCAGTTTTAATAAGCCCTGACATTCGTGCACCCATTCCTTGTACAAGTTTAGGATTGTCAGTTATTACAGTTCCTGCACCATCACAAACTGTCACTGTGCCATCAATAATGTTATTTTTAAGTCCTGTCATCATTATTTCAGATACACCAAATGACACAAATGCATCAAATTCAAGTTTTCTTTTGTTTGTAAACATTCCAAAATCTTTAATTCGAAATTCCATATTTTTTTTTACTTCTTCTGATGTAATACTTTTAATTCCTCTTGCCTTATCAAAGATAGGACAGTATGTTATTATTGGTGTATCGACTTCAATTACTTTACCATCTTTTACAACAACTTTTGTTTTTCCAAGTAATTCCATTACATGTGACATAATATATTAATATGCAATTCATTCAATATAAAATCAATATACACAAATTTTATAGTTGATATGATTTAATTTTTACTTACTAATTTTTATACTTTTTATCGTTGAATGATTTATATTGTACTTATTACCACATACAAAGATTTTAATATTTGAAACACTCTAATTTTAAAGAATATAAACAATCATTGCAATAATTTACATGAAAAATAATAATGATACATTAGAAAAAAAATTCTTTCCACTTATGATAGACTTTACCAATAGAAAAGTCGTTATATTTGGGGGCGGAAATGTTGGAACACGAAAAGCATCAATTTTATCAAAGTATGCAGATACGACAGTTATTAGCAACACATTTTTGCCAAAATTGATAGAACTTAGTTGCAATTCCAATTTAAATTCAAATCTAACATTAAAACATGAAGATATAAATTTTTTATCAGATAAAGATATTTTAAATTTTATATCGGATGCGTTTCTTGTAATTCCTGCAACTTCTAATATAGATTTAAACAATCGTGTTATTAAAATTGCAAATAAAACACAAGTTTTAATAAATCATGTGACCAATATAGGTAATGTTATAATTCCATCTATTGTGCATAAAAAAGGCATTATGATTGGAATTTCAACACAGGGGCAAAGCCCAGTACTCACAAAATATATTCGAAAAAAACTTGACAATGTAATTTCAAAAGAATATGAACAAATGCTACAACTTACTTTAGAAATTCGCACTTATTTAAAAAAAAATGTAAAAGCGAGAAAAACAAGAAAAAAAATTCTATGGGAAGTACTTGAAAGCGAATCTGTATGGAATGCATTTAACACATCTTATAAACTTGCACAACAAAATGCATATAAAATTGTAGCAACTTATATCTCAGATTAGTTGAAAAAAGAATTTAATTATATTAAAAAGGGTTATAAAAATGGAGATTTCAAGTATTATAATATCTCACAAAAAATCCACGATTGAGGAAATGGAATCAACATGGTCTAATAAATTAAAAAAATTGATAGATGAAATTTATTCAAATCCTCTCATAAGCGAACATGTAGTCATTAAAACCTGTAATCGAATTGAGGTGTATATTGTATCAATTAAAAAAGAAGATGTATTAAAAAAAATTCTTAAAAATTGCCAAGTCACACAAAAAATTGTACAATTTCACAATCACAACGAATCACTCTTACATCTTTTAAAACTTTCATCTGGTATTGAATCTATGATTGTTGGTGAAGATCAAATTCTTGGGCAGATAAGAGACCAATATTTATTTGCAAAAAAAAAGGGCACAACTGGAAAAATTTTAGAATTAGCATTTAATAAAGCAATTCAAGTTGGAAAGCGAGTTCGAAATGAAACAAATATTAATAAAGGTTCTGTATCAATTGGTTCTGCGGCAGTCGATCTTGCAGAAGAAATACTTGGTAATTTAAAAAATAAAAGTATTCTTGTAATTGGAGCGGGAGAGATTGGAACACTTGTTGCCGTAGCTCTTGCAAGAAAAAATTTAAATGCAATATATATTGCAAATCGTACAATTGAAAAAGCAAAAATACTTGCAAATAAGCTTGGCGGACAAGCTGTATATTATACTGATAAACTTAAATATATTTCAGTTTCCGATGTTGTAATATGTGCAGCATCTGCACCACATCTTATAATTACAGAAAAAATGATGCATAATATAAATCGCAACATTTTAATAATAGACATCACAAATCCAAAAACTGTAGAAGAGAGTGTATCTAATATAAAAGGAATTTCGCTTTATACTATTGAAAATTTACAACAAGTCGCAAAAAAAAATCTTGCGATTAGAAAAAAAGAAGCAAAAATTGCAGAAGAATTGATTAAAAAGGAATTTTTGCTATTAAAAGCTCAATATAAAAAACAAAAAGCGAATTTAATAATAGCAAAAATACATACACAAGTAATAGAAATAAAAAATAAAGAAAAAATCCGTGCTCTTGATAGATTGAGTAAATGGCATACAATTGGAGAAAGTGAACAAAAAGTTCTTGAAGATTTTTCAGATGCATTTATTAATAAATTATTATCCGAACCTATAAAATCATTGAAATTGGCTGCGGAAAATGATGATGATGAATTTTTAAATGCTGCAACTAAAGTTTTTAATTTAGATTTAGAATAGTTAGAGATTGGTGACTGATAATACTGTTATGTATTAAAATATTTTATGTTACGATAAACAAATAATTTTTATGGCGTAAAATAACTCACACAATATAATTTACAAGGATTAAAAAATTTCTCTAACTCATTAACGCTCATTCGTTCAATCATGAGCAAACGCCCGTTCGTTCCGAACAAGATGAGCTATCAAAGATTTTCTCCTACGCTCATTCTTTTCGAGAATGAGCTGTCGAAGAGAATGAGTGTTAAATACATAATTTTATAAATTATATGCTACTATAAAAAAATTGATAAAAAATAGCTAATAATAGATGATTACTTTTCATCGAATGACTTTTATATTTATGAAAAATACATTTTATTAAAATGTCACCCTTAGAAAAAAAAATTATTAAATTTCACAATATTATTAAAATTGTATATGACATTTTCACATTTCAAAAACTATGTAAATGTTATATTTATTTTGAAAAACCATCATAAAAATATTCTATATAATCTCCGTCTAATCTTACATAATAATTATATAAACTTTCTACATCTTTAATATCTTTTTTAAGGCATGATTTAAATTTAGCACGCAATTTAGTATTGGGATTAATTCTAAGATTTTGCAAATAGCCTAATATTTTTAAAGCAATCATATCCCCTCTGCGATCCCAATCTGTGAGTATGATTATATTTTTTTTATAGCTTGCAACAGTTTCTGAAAAAATAAGTAACGATTTTGATTTTAAAACTTCAATTCTTCCTTTAATATTGAGTTTTTGAAGTGAAATTTTATCTCGTTTTCCTTCTACTATTATGATGTGCCCATCATTTGAATATTCAATTAATTCATCAATTAATTTTTTAATTTTTTGTTTTTGCATATAAAAAATATAATGGTAGAAAAAATGATAATGGTGTAGTCCAACGCACTAACTCCGAAATATCATCCTCTGGATTCTCCGCTGTCAATTTCAGTTTCCCTCATGCTGGACTTTAATTATCCCATTATCTAATGTGTCGCGTTGAGGTTGTCTATACAATCACAAAAAGGCTTATGCCAACATTTCATGCAAGGACCTAATAACGCGGATTTACTATTAATATACTTAATGATACTATTTAATTCTATCTATTTTGTAAATTTTTTTCATTGTATATAATTTATAAAGTTATATACTTGACGGTTGAGACTTTTTATTTTTTTCTGATGTAATACTTAACATTTATTAACACTCGTTTGTTCGAAAACCAAATGTTTTTGATAGTCCATTCAAAATGAATGGGCATTATCTCGTATGTGCCATAAAAAAGAAATATAATCGGAATGCCCTAAAAATTAAAAATTTTCTAAAATATATACTCTTTTAATTTTTAAATTTCCAAGAAATTGGAAAATTCATTGAGTGTATAATAAACGCTCGTTCTCTTTGAGAGCTCGTTTAAGAACGAACGAGCGTTAACGAGCTTTACAAATTATATACTAACGCGCATTCATTCTGAATGAGCAAACGCTCATTCATTCTGAATGAGCAAACGCTCATTCATTCTGAATGAGCTATCAAAAATCATCTAATTTCATTTGCTTATCCATATATTCCTCTCCAGGAATATCAACTCGATACTTTCCTGTTAAACATCCAATACACAAATCATTTTCATCAATTCCAATTGATTTTACAAGTCCTTTGATACTTATAAAATTAATTGAATCTGCATTAATCACAGATTTAATTCTATCTAAAGTGTTATTGGCAGCTATCAATTCTTCTCTTGTTGACATGTCGATGCCAAGATAACATGGTGCAATAATTGGAGGGCTTCCTATTCTTGCATGTACTTCTTTCGCACCTGCTTTTCTTACCATGTCTATAATTCGTCGTGAAGTAGTTCCCCTAACTACACTATCATCTACAAGAACAACTCGCTTACTCTTAATATTTTCAGGAATTGTATTCATTTTAAGTCGTACCGCAGTCTCTCGCATTTCTTGCCCGGGAAGAATAAATGTACGACCAATATATCGATTTTTCATCAATCCTTCACAATATTCTATATCAGATTCATTGGAATATCCTATTGCAGAAGTTATTCCCGAATCTGGAACTGGGATAATAACATCTACATCCGATGGATATTCCTGTGCAAGTTCCACTCCAATTTGTTTTCTTACATTATATACAAGTTTACCATCAATAATAGAATCTGGTCTTGCAAAATAAATATATTCAAAAACACAATGTGCTGAATGTTTTTCATGAAATGCTTGATGTGATTGTATTTTTCCATCTTTAAAAAAAATTATTTCACCGGGTTTTACATCTCTTTCAAGCACTCCATTTATGGTATCTATTGCAACACTCTCGGACGCGATTATATGACCACCTTCGATTGTACCAATGCATAAAGGTTTAATACCAAGTGGATCTCTTGCAGCAAAAAGAATGTCATTTATTAATACAACTATAGAATATGAACCAACCAATCGGTGCATTACTGCATGCAATGCATCCACAGGCTCTCGTTTTAAAAGTTCTTTCACAAGAAGATGTGCAATAACTTCAGTATCTGAATCTGTTAAAGTCACATGTCCTTCTGCTTTAAGTTCAGATCTTATTTCATCCCCATTCACAAGAGTTCCATTATGTGCAACTCCAATATCACCATCTTTAAATTTTACAACAAATGGTTGACAATTTTCAATTGTAGATGTCCCTTTTGTAGAATATCGGACATGTCCAATTCCAACATTTCCATATATTTTACTAATTAACTCCCTATCATACACATCAGGTACAAGCCCCATACCTTTTATTGTGTGCATTTTAGTTCCATCATGAATTGCAATTCCAGTGGACTCTTGCCCTCTATGCTGTAATGCATAAAGAGAATAATAAATTTGGAATGCAGAAATGTTTGATTCCGGAGTTTTATTATGTAAAACCACTCCTGCAACGCCGCATTCTTCTTTCATGTTAAATCTTTAAATTTAAATTATGGATTTAAAATTAAAATTTTTAAATGAGGATTTTGAGATAACAATCGTTCATATCAAATAATCTGCCAAATAACGCCCATACTCTTCGAGAATGAGCAAACATTCAGAACATTCAATCACGAGCTATCAAGGATTTTATCTATCACTTATTTATTATTAAGGGGGCTATTATAAATTTTCCCTTAATGCATAATTTTACAAATTATCTAAATAACAAAATTCTCAAATATATAAATTTTAATTATCCATCTATTTGGATTATAATGATATATATACCACATTATCGCCGCGGATAATGATAGTTTTTAGTGTATTAATCAATTCACCATTTTTATATTCTTCCACATTATCAAGTACTATGTTTGTATGTACATCATATCCTTGCAACAATCCTTTAAATTCTCGTGCGTCTTTTAATCTGACTGTAACAATTGCATCTAATGCATTATTTAGCACATCGAAATAATTTTTTTTATCTTTCATGTTAATCATAATAATTTTTAATAGCTCGTTTGGAACAAACGAGCGTTTGCTCATTCGGAACAAACGAGCGTTTACTCGTTCGAAATATTCTGAGCGTTAGTATATAATTTATAAAGTTATGTACTGAGAGAAATTTTTTCAATTTCTCGTTGTATGTAATTGTGCGAATCTTTTTAATGTATAAATCGCTATATTTAATTATTAAATACAAAATTTTTATATTAATTATAATGCGCACATGTCCTATAAAATCTTTGATTTTCGATTGAGTTTAAGAAAATCTCTAAATTTTTAATGAACAAATAATATCCCACATTTCAATTTTTATTATGATTAATGTTACAATCAAGATATATAAATCTATCATACTCAATTAAATTTTAGGATAAAAATATGAATAAAACAAACACAGTATTATCAATTGCAGGATCTGATTCTGGAGGAGGGGCAGGAATTTTTGCAGATCTTAAAACCTTTGCGGCACTTTCTGTGCACGGTACAGGTGCTATTACAGCAATAACAGCTCAAAACACAACAGGTGTAAAACAAGTGCATAATCTTCCTTCAACTGTTGTAATGAATCAAATTGATGCAATATGCGAGGATATGACCATCACACATGCAAAAACAGGTATGCTTTCAAGTAGTGAAATTATATTGAGTGTTGCACAATCAAAAAGAAAGCATAACTTTTTACTTACAATAGATCCTGTAATGAGTGCAGAGGCGGGAGGATCACTTATTGAAAATGATGCAGTTAAAAGTATGATTGAAGTTCTTTTGCCATTAAGTAATGTTATAACTCCAAATATCAATGAAGCAAGCATACTATCAAAAACATCAATAAAATCTTTAGATGATGCAAAAAATGCCGCAAAAATCATATGTGATATGGGTGCATTAAATACGATTATAACAGGGGGGCATCTTAATTTTTCAGATGTTTTATATGAATCAGAAGAGGAAAGATATACTATAATATCTGGCAAATTAAAAAAAGGCGGAACTCATGGATCTGGTTGCACACACTCTGCAGCACTTACAGCATTTTTATCATTGGGTTTTACTGTAAGAGATGCTACATTTAATGCAAAGAAATTTGTTGAAAATGCAATTAAGACATATTCACCAATCGGAAAAGGTATAAATCCAGTAAATCCATTAGCTAATATTATTGAAAATTCAAATAGATATTTAGTATTACAAGATGTAGAACATGCTCTTTTTATGTTAAAAAATCATAAAGATTTTGCCAATCTAATTCCAGAAGTTGGAACTAATATTGCAATGGCTATACCAAATGCAGAAAATATAAATGATATTGCCGCAGTAGATGGGCGAATAGTTAAACTTAAAGAAATGCCTGCCACTGTTGGTGCTGTTGAATTTGGAGCAAGTGGACATGTTGCAAGAATGGTTCTTGCAGTTATGAAATTCAATCCAAATATCCGCGGATCAATCAATATAAGATATTCTGATGAAATTCTTGATATTATAAAAGATTTAAACCTTAATATTTCAACATTTAATCGTGCCAATGAACCAGAATATGTAAGTACAATGGACTGGGGCGTTACAAATGCTATAGAATCATACGGAAGCACACCTGATGTGATTTATGATAAAGGTGGTATTGGAAAAGAACCAATGATTAGGATTTTTGGAACAAGTGCAAAAGAAGTTTCAAATGTTGGAATTTGTATAGCAGAGAAATTGAAAAAGAATGAAGTTAATGGATAATTTTATAAATTGTATACTAATGCTCATTCAGAACAAAAATCAGAAATTTTCTTAAACTCAATCGAAAATCAAAGATTTTTTAGAACACATACTCCTTTGGAGAGCTCGTTTGTTCAATCACGAGCGTTTATGTGTATTCTGAAAAGTTTGAGTGATTACGCTCATTTATTCCAAATGAGCGTTCCGAATAATCTATCAAAAATTTAATTTGATATAAATTAATATGGCTTTTCAGAGAAAGTGTTACTACCTCGCATTATTTTAATAATAAAAATTTATTAAAATATATTTTAATAAAAAGGGAAATGTTTTAAATTCAAAGAATATTACCATTAAAATATATATGGGTGTTGTAGCGTGTATAAAATAATATCCAAAATAACTCTCATTTTCTTCGAGAATTCACAAACGCTCATTCGTTCAATCACGAGCAAATGCTCATTTGTCCCAAATGAGCAAACGCTCGTTTGTTCCAAACGAGCTATTAAAAATGCAAAATTATTTCATTCATATTTTTTATAAAAATATCAACTAAAATCCACTCAATCAGATTGCACGAACTCATTGATTTCCATAACACTCATTTTTTCTACAAGACTTGTAAGTATCCTTTTACGCATACCTTGCACAAATTTTATACTTCCTACTGTAAGATGTCCGCCTCCATTAACGCCACCGCCTACAATTTCATCATGCAATTCTCGCACCATCTCTGGAATATTCATTTTAACATTATTTGATCGAATTACTGTAAAATCTGGACCATATCCTATTGTAATCACAGGCTTATTTACATTTTTTTTACAAATTATATCATGTACTTCCCCAGATGTTTTACCTGGTGGCGGAAAAGTAAATTTATGTGCATATTTTTCAACATCAAGGACATTCAATAAAACACCATTTTCAAGTGTTTGAGCTTTTACATTTGGAATACACGCTTCAAGTTGATTGTCAATCATTTCTTGTGCTTGCTCACATAATAAAGGCACAATATTTTTATGCACCATCGGATCTCTAAGATTTAAAATATCATCAATGATATACTTGCCACTACTAAATCTTAACCAATATGCTTCAAAATCAAGAGCAAGTGCCATATCTTTAAGATTTTTAAGAGTGTATTTATCTGAAACAAGTTTAATATAATCATAAGCTTCTTGTGATTCCGAACGATCTCCGACAGCAGCAACTGCGGCAAGATGTTTAATATCATCTACAATATTTGGATTTATCATTCTTGCAACTTCCATACATAACATACCTGCGGTTATCCCAAAATCGCCACCAACATGAGCAGGATTTACATGTGCAAGTAGATATTGATCCACAATTTCATCTGGATGATGATGGTCAATTACAACAATATCAATATCATAAACTTTTGACCTCTTCATTGCAGGCACATCTTCTTCTGTAGAACCGTTATCCACCATAATTACAAGGGGCATTTTTTTACCATATTTCATTAAATCTTCAACTGCATATGAAATATCTTTCACAACATCAGAAAGTTCATAAAATGGTGCCTTAGATGGTGCTCTTCTATATGATCTATATTCATCATCTCCAAGTTCTCTAATTAATGGAAGAATCGCCCGTTCAATTGCAATTGCCGCCGTCATACCGTCTGCATCTGCATGATGCCTTAATATTATTGGTTTTGATTTATGTATTGCTTTTTTAATCTCTTTTGTTGCAAGTTCCATTGAAGGTCGTAATTTTTCTAAAATATCACTTTTAACAAGAAATTCAATTTTTTCAGGTCTTGATTTTTCTTCGATTGCATCTTCAATCTTTTTTCGTATTAATAATTCTTTTTTTTTGTCTTGTTTTTTTATATTATTAACTTCAATTTGAAGCTCTTCACCACGAGATGAAACTTCACCATCGATTGCTACAATCATTCCAGAATCTATTTCTGGATATGATCGAGTTCCTGCCTTACTAAATGCCGCACAAGAGATAAAACCCCCCTCATCCATCATTGTAAAAATTGTAGGACCAGATGTTTGCTTAACTTGGATTATTTCTCCTTCAATTCTTACAGTTTTTCCAATGAGCGATTCTAATGCAGACGAATTTGTAATTGGAAGCTCTTTTTCAATTTCAATTGTTTCATAATCAGTTAAAGATTTTGGAATTAAATCCATATTTCCATTTGGTCTAATGTTTTTCACATAAACAATAACTTTTTCATTTAATTTAAGGGGTCGTAGGACATTACTTGAATGGATTAACCCTTTTATTTTTGAATTTAAATTTACAAATGTTCCAAATGGTGCCATATCTCTTACAACAGCATGATAATATTTTCCTACGGCAACTTCTCTTGCATCACATGAACCGTCAAATTTATAAACAATTGTTTTTTTACATTTTCCACATATTTCTTTTCCACCAATAAGTGCATCCATTGAATTTCCACACACGCTACATCTATAAAATACACCTTTACCATCACATTCATTACACGATTCTTTTATTTCTATTTTACCACTTCCTTTACATAAATCACAGTCTGTACCTGCTTTTAAAAAGTTTTTTAAATTTTTATTTGATAGTTGCATAAGATTTATTGAATTTGTTTTTTTTTTTCCACCTTTGCATTTCGTACATTCTTGAAATGAAGTTTTTATTACTCCATTACCATTACATTTTTTACATTTTACACTCATACCTATCTATTTCTAATTGGCAATATATGATTTATCCTTTGTGATTATATGCAAATTATAAATTCATATAATTTAAAAATTTTTGTTTTTTATTAATCGAGTTTACAAATATTTAATGAATACACCCAAAATTTAAGCTATATTATTATGGTATGCAAGTTGTTATAATGCTCGTAGATTCTAAAATTATTGTAACTATTCAGTAATGTTTCATATTAAAAAATTTGTATGCGTTTAATCATTATAAACTATACCCATCACTTTTTCACAAATTCCAATGATTTAAAAAAAATCCGCCCATAACTTATTTTTTTAAATATGTTTTATTTAATACATAGCACCAATCATTTAGTACGCAACAAAAATCATTTAAAAAATTTATTAAGCACTTCACATACATTTTCAATAGTATCTTCCACGGTTTTAATTCCAATTTCATCTGATTCAATAGGCTTATGCAAAATACCCCCAAAATGATTTCCATCACCCACAATAATCATACTTTGTATATGCATCCAGTCATGGATTATTTGAATTGTTTTTTCTTGTCCTCCATTTCGCGAACCTCCAACAGACAATGCTGCACCAATTTTATTTTTAAGTGCAAAACCTCTTCTTCTTAATATTACACTCCTATCAAAAAGTGATTTAATTTGTGCACTTACACTTCCAAAATATACAGGCGAAGATACGATAATTGCATCAGCTTCAATTAATTTTGGAAGTGTCTCTTTTACATCATCATCAATTGGACAATCATTCCCTTTTGCACATATCCCGCACGCATTGCATGGATTAATATCAATCGCTGAATGAAATATCTGTTCTACATCAAAACCATTATTTTTTGCAATATCCAATACAATATTTATTGCTTTTTCATTATTACCGTCCTTTGTAGGACTTCCTGAAATTCCTAAAATTTTCATAAAATCACAAAAGTAAAAAGAGGATAATGAATTATTAATGTTTGGATTTTAAGTTAATTTCTAATTTATTTTATAACTATTTATTTTTTCCAAAACTCAGGCATAAATAATATAATCACAGTAAATACTTCAAGTCGTCCAATCCACATATTCAATATTAGCAAAAGCCTACCAAAAAGTGGAACCACACTAAAATTTTCCATTGGTCCAACTATGCCAAATCCAGGTCCAATATTGCCAATTGTTACAATGGATGCTGTAATTGCACTTATAAGGTCCAATCCCATCATAGATAATAAAACTGAAGAAAGTGAAAAAATCAATAAATAAATAAGAATAAAAGAAATAATTGCTTGCATAATTTCATCAGGTACTATTTTTTCATTGAATTTTATTGGACGAATTGCTCTTGGATGAAGTAATTTAAACACATCTCTTCGTGCATATTTTAGTAGTAAGTGAATACGGACTACTTTAATACCACCTGCAGTTGAACCTGCACATCCGCCAATAAACATAACCGCAAGCAATATCATTTTACTAGGATATGACCACAGATTAAAGTCTGTAGATGCAAAGCCCGTTGTAGTCACAATCGAAATAATCTGAAATGCTGAATATCTAACTGAATCAAAAAAAGGAATATTCATATCAATAACAAGAATGCCTGTAAGTAAAATAGTAGCAATAAAAATAAGTGAAATGTAAAACTTATATTCATCATCTTTTATTAAACTATTTGGATTCACATATAGCATGCGATAATACAAAGCAAAGTTTGCACCTGCAATAAACATAAATATTATTAAAATCCATTCAATAAGTGGGCTATTAAATGCTACAATGCTTGTTGCATGTGGTGAAAAACCTCCACAAGACATTGTAGTAAATGTATGAACTAATGCATCATAAAAATTCATCCCAGCAAGATACAATAATGCGAATAGAAGAACTGAAAATGAAACATATACCTTCCACAAAGTTTTTGCAGTATCTCTTATTCTTGGTTTTATTTTATCTTCTGTAGGACCCGGTGCTTCTGCACGAAATAATTGTCTTCCTGCAACTCCAAGCTTTGGAAGAATTGCAATGAAAAGCATGATAATTCCCATTCCACCAATCCATTGAGTCATGCTACGCCAAAATAAAAGACTTTTTGTGTGTGCCTCAATATCAGAAAGTGCTGTTGCACCTGTTGTAGTAAAACCTGACATTGATTCAAAAAGTGCATTCATAGGTGATATTCCTTCAAATAAAAATGGAATTGCCCCAAAAATTGCTGCAACAAGCCATCCAATTGCAACAATTGCAAAACCGTCTTTTCTTTTCCATTCTTCATCAGATTTATATTTTATACTTAATGTGATACCAACAATCCAAGTTAATATAATAGAAATTATAAACGAATGCAGTGGTTCTTGGTAATGTATTGCCACAATAAGTGGGGCAAGCATTGTAATGCCTATAAATATAAGTAAATTTCCAAGTGCATTGAAAACTATTTTAAAACTCATTTATAAATCCGTCATTTAAACAATGCATCTACTTTTTTAATTACAGAAGGTAATGAAAATACAACAATATGATCGTTTTCTTCTATCACATGCTCACCTTTTGGCACGATTGTAATTTCACCCCGTATAATCAGATTAATAAGGGCACCTTTTGGAAATTTTATAGAATTGATTTTTTTTCCTTTAACCTTGGATTTATTTTTTACAATGTATTCTACAAGCTCTGCCTTTTCATTCTCTATTGTTGTCACGGCTTCTGTGCCTTTTATAAACTTAAATACTTCATTTAAAGTAGCCTTTCTTGGACTTATTGCAATATCCACTCCAACCATCTCAAAAAGAGGAGTGTATTCAAGTCGATCTGCCCTTGCAATAACTTTTTTTGCACCAAGTTGTTTTGCCAATAATGCACATAATAAATTTTTCTCATCACTGTTTGTAATCGAAAGTACAGTGTCCATATTTTGAACTTCCTCTTCTTTTAAAAGATTTACATCAGTTCCATCTCCAAAAAGAACTAACATTGATGGAAAATTCTCTGCGATATATTTACATCGTTTTTTATCATGTTCAATGATTTTAATATCCATGTTCCGCATTTTAATCAATTTTGCAAGATAAAATCCAACCATTCCTGCCCCTATTACCATAATCTTTTCTTTTCGACCTGCAACTTCTCCAAATGTTTCACGAATTGAATTCATTGATTCAGATTTTCCTATCAAGACAATATGATCGTTTTCTTTTACTACATCGGAACCATCTGGAATGATTACATTTCCATTTCTAAAAAGTGCACTTATTATACAACAGTTTGGGAGAGTGATATCTTTTATTTGTTTATTTACAAATTCATTTTCACTCTTTATAATAAATTCCATCATCTCAGCTTTTCCATCTGCAAAATATTCTGCATCAATGGCTGAAGGGATGGTAAGAATATCTGCAATCTCGGATGCAAGTACAAGTTCAGGACATATCATCACATCAATACCAATCTTTTCATGTGAAATAATGTGCCGCCTTGGTATAAAATTTAATTTTTTATTTTCTGTGTCATTATTTTCTGATGGAAAACCAATGTCTTTTTCATCCACTATATTTTCAATATAATCTGGATTACTAATGATTGCCATTGTTTTCAATAGCTCAGTTCCTTGTATCAATTTAGCTGTCATGCATGCAAGCATATTCACCTCATCTGAACCTGTGACTGCAATTAAAAAATAAGCATCCTCTATTGCCGGTTCAAGAATCTTTTTATTTGCACCATTTCCATAAATTGTCTGAATATCAAGTTCATTTGCTTTCGCACAAGCATTTTCATCATTATCAATTAAAATCACTTCATTTTCAAAACATAACTGTTTTGCTATATGAAAGCCAGTTTCTCCAGCACCCAATATTACAATTTTCATATATTTTTCTACTCATTTTTCTTTTTTTACATATTTTTAAAATTGTATTGAAATAAATTTTAAATATGGTTGTTCGAGATAATTTTGTATTATTTTTTTAAAATATAAACATTCTAAATTATGCAACCATTATATTAAGCATTTTCTAAATATTGCATTATGGAATACAATTCCATAAATCTACAATTTATGTTAATTTAATTTGATTTTGGTATGCAATAATAAGATATATCCACTGAATACTTTCATTTTTTACTGTATTTTAGCTTCTGTATGTGCATTATAACTTAGTGTTTATTCTTTAAATCTTATATTCGCAAGCTTTCGCAAGCTTTCGCAGATTTTTTTAATATCTCATAGGGGATTTTGATGAAAAAATTATTAACAATTGGCACTCCTACAAAAAATAAAAATATTATGAACTTATTTGATAGTATATACTCCTACTTTATCAGATTAGATGTCCATTCAATCGTACGATATTGATTTTACTTTTCTAAATGGTTTGAGGTCACACCGTCTCACATGATTGGCTTATCTTGTAATATGACAAAGTCAAAATAATTTTAATCCATTATTTTAAATTTTCAA
>JAAXQB010000251.1 GCA_012329085.1 Methanosarcinales archaeon
GCTTTCCGAACGAGCTTTCCGAACGAGCTTTCCGAACGAGCTTTCCGAACGAGCTTTCCGAACGAGCTTTCCGAACGAGCTTTCCGAACGAGCTATAAAAAATTACGAGAAATTACTCATTTTAATTAAAAATATCATTTATAAATAATTCATTGGATTTATTATAACTATGTGCCGTTATAAATTATATACTATTTAAAAACAATAGCAATCGAAATATAATTAAAATATTTAATTTGAATTGAAATATATTCTACACGATTATTAATGTAGAATAGATTGAAAATTATTGTCTGAGAAATTAAAATTTTCCCTATTGCATAACTTTATAAGTTATGCACTATCACAAAAAAGAATTTGCAACAAGTATAAATTTTTAAATCAAATTCCTATAATCTCATATACTTTATCCATATCAATTGCTGTTTCAACCATATTTCCAAGTGCCTCATATGCATTTTCATTAAAATAAACATCGTCTGATTTATATTCAATTCCTTTTTTTTCACAGAGATATTTAACAAATGTATGCCTTATATTTTCATTTTCAAATAATCCATGCAAATAAGTTCCAATAACTAATCCATTTTCATCAACACATCCATCGTTTTCAAATATTGAATTTTCGCATGTGTTTTTCACAAAAATATCTGTTTTAGAAAATCTTTGAGTTTCGCATGTATTACCCATATGAATTTCATAACCTTTTATTTTTTCACCAATTATAGATTTAAATATTGGACTTTTACCTATTATTTTTTTTGTTACTTGCTTTGTAGTTTTTTCATATTTATCAAATGTTGTTGTGACATTTAAAAGTCCAAGTCCTTCAATTCTATCAATTTCATATCCCTCTATATTATTTACATCAATAATTTCTTTTCCAAGCATTTGATACCCACCACATATTCCAATGATTGGAATATTATTATGGAATTTTTTTATTTTTTCAGACAATCCAGATTCATTTAATTTATAAAGATCTTCTATTGTATTTTTTGTTCCGGGAAGTATAATTGCATCAGGGGTTCCAATTTCTTCATCGAATTCAATATATCGTATTTTTGCTAATGATTCAAGTGGTTCAAAATCTGTAAAATTTGATATATGTGGAAATCGAATTATGACAATTTCTACATCATTTAAATGTATTGCATTTTTCTTATCTTTGATTGATACAGAATCTTCAGATGGAATTCTTACATTGAAATAGGGAATTACTCCAAGAACTGGGATGTTAGTTTTGTCTTCGAGTTCTGAAAGTCCAGATTCAAGAATTTTTATATCGCCCCTAAATTTATTAATAATAAACCCTTTAACCTTTTTACGAACATCGCATGGAAGTAATTCAACAGTTCCATAAAGACTTGCAAATACGCCACCTCTTTCAATATCCCCAACAAGAATAATATTTGCATCAGTAAGTCGTTGAGTGCCTATATTTACAATATCTCGATTATAAAGATTAATTTCTGCCGCTCCCCCTGCACCTTCCATTACAATAATTTCGTATTCATCCCAAAGTCTATCAAGTGCTGCTTTTAAAATACCATATATATCATTAACTGATTCATAGTATTCGCCTGCTGTTTTATCTGCATATGGTTTTCCCATAAGCACTATTTGTGAAGTTTTATCTCCTTTTGGTTTTAATAAAACTGGGTTCATGTCAACGGTTGGCTCAATACCTGCCGCTTTTGCTTGAATTGCTTGTGCAATTCCAATTTCATGTCCCTCTTTTGTAATCCATGAGTTTAAACTCATATTTTGTGCTTTAAAAGGTGCAACAGAATATTTTTTGGATAAAATATAACAAAGTGCCGTAACAATTGCACTTTTGCCAACATGTGATGAAGTTCCAAGAACTAATACTTGTTTTTTATTTTTTTTATTTTTCATAATACAATTTTGTTATTGTAAACTATTATCAGTAAAATTCCATAAAAATATATTATTTAACAGCTTTGCAATCATTTCCCTTCATCTTGCAACAAATTATACTATATTTCAATCTAATATAAATTGAAAACATTAGGATATTTTAATAATTCATTTAATGCATATTCATTTTAAATGTAATTCTAAAAGAATTAAAATTATAGTGGATGTTGTGTAAATTTATAACTAATTTTATGGTGATATTATATATAAAACTTTTTTTTATTGTTGCCATAGATTGAAAATCTAAAACTGTGTTAGGCGTTTTATCTGATACAATTCAAAAATATAGTGATTTTATACTTTTTATGCCAAACATGTTACACATAATCAACCAAATATTGCTTTTTAACTATCTATATATTTTTAAAACTTAATATTTAACACTTAAACATTTAAAAATTTTATTTTCAACACAATTTTTAACTTAAAAACAAAAAATTTTATCAAATTTAGCATTTAATTACATAAAAATCATAAGTTTACGTTAAACCCTTCTTAAAAATATCAATCTAAAATATATCAATTAATGGTTGGTCGTCAGATGAAAATCAAATATTTTATATATTGAAAAAGTTATATATAAAATGTTTAAAATGAAAAAAAGAATTGTTAATTCTAAACCGCAAAAAAGCAAAGGGATTGAATAAAATAGGATAGAGCAATCGTAAAATAGTTCGTTATTTGGTAGCAAATAAAGACATCATAGGTAATTGGTTAAAAATAGATGAATATGAAATAGAAGTTAATCAAAGATGTTTAAAGAACGGTACACAACGCCTATTTAGAACGAAAATAAAATTCCTTCAAAAAAGGAATTTTTAGAAGAAAATTCTCTTTAAAAATTTCCTGTAACGCTCATTTGTTCCAAATGAGCTATCAAAGATTTTCTTAAACTCATTATGAAAGAATGAGCAAACGCTTGTTCATTCTGAACAAGCTATTAAAATTTTCTCTAAGTATATAACTTTACAAGTTATCTATAACAAAAAATATATATTTACATATTATATGCTAACGCTCGTTTGTTCCAAACGAGCAAACGCTCGTTCGTTCCGAACGAGCTATCAAAAAATATAATTGAATAAATTTTAGAATTTGATATATAAAATTTTCTTAAATTTATATGATATAGATAAGTATAATTTAAATCAAGCC
>JAAXQB010000219.1 GCA_012329085.1 Methanosarcinales archaeon
TACCTGCGTTTGGAGGTATATCGCCTGCGCACGGGAATATCGTGGTTTGAGGCCAAGACGAGCATTATCCGAGATGCAATTCGCTCTTATTTGGCTCATCCTGTGTACACCCTACCTAGATCAACTGCGTAACTCCTATAAATATAAAATTTTAATAGCTCATTTGGAACAAATGAGCGTTTGCACATTCTGAACGAATGGGCGTTTGCACATTCGAAACATTCTAAGCGTTTGCACATTCTCCAAAGAAACTATCTGACACAAAATAAAATTTTCTTCAAAAAAATTTAATACACAAAAAATAAATATGATCCCAATCTCAAAACCCATATTCGATAAAGAAGAAATAAACGAAGTAAAAAAAGTAATCGAATCAGGATTCGTTGCACAAGGAAAAAAAGTAGAAGAATTCGAAAAAAAATTCTCAAACTATATCAATACCAATCATGCAATAGCAGTCACAAATGGAACAGTTGCCCTTGATATTGCACTTAAAGCAGCAGGAATTAAACAAGGAGACTGTGTCATAACTCCTTCTTTTACATTCATAGCAACGGCAAATTCAATCCTATTTCAAGGAGCAAAACCTATCTTTGCAGATGTAGATGAAAAATCATTCAACATAAATCCTAATGATGTGTTAGAAAAAATAACAAATAAAACAAAAGCAATCATTGGTGTGCATCTGTTTGGTCATCCATTTAATATAAAAGCAATACAAGATATTTGTGAAGATCACAATCTAATATTAATCGAAGATTGTGCACAAGCTCATGGTGCCGAATATGATGGAAAACGAGTTGGAAATTTTGGACTATCAGGTTGTTTTTCATTCTATGCAACAAAAAACATGGCAACTGGAGAAGGTGGAATGATAACAACAAATAATGATGAAATATCCAATATGTGCAGAATGCTTATAAATCATGGCGAAAGTCAGAAATACCACCACACAATACTTGGATATAATTATCGAATGATGAATCTACAAGCAGCACTTGGTCTTGTACAATTAAATAAATTAGATAAATTTAGTGAAAAGAGAATTAACAATGCAGAATATCTCAATCAACATTTAAAAATACAAGGATTAAACACCCCTTCAAAAGAAAATAATGTTAAGCATGTATATCATCAATACGCAATCACAATAGAAGATGGATTTCCATTATCAAGAGATGAATTTATGCAATATCTACAAAAAAAAGGAATTGGATGTGCAGTTCATTATCCATTACCAATTCACAAACAACCATTGTATGAGAAATTAGGTTACATTGATGAAACCGTTCAATGCCCTATTTCAATCGAATTATCTAAAAATATTTTAAGTTTACCAATCCATCCATTATTAACAGAAAAAGATTTAAAATATATTGTAGAAACAATAAACAACATAACAAAAATTTAAGGAGATAAAAAATGAAAGTTGGAGTAATAGGCGTTGGAATAATGGGTGAAAACCATGTACGAATATATTCAGATCTTAAAAGTATTAATGAAGTGTTTGTTTTTGATTTGGATAATGAAAAAATAAAACAATTGCAATCAAAAGAATATGGTGCTACCATATGTGATTCAATGGAAGAACTTTTTGAAAAAGTTGATGCAGTAAGTATTTGCGTTCCAACAAGATTTCATTTCGAAACTACTAAAAAAGCAATTGAAAAAGAAGTTCATTGTTTGATAGAAAAACCAATAACTTTAACAGTCAGTGAAGGCGAAGAATTGTTAAAATTATTGGAAAATAAGAATTTAATTGTTGGTGTTGGACATATAGAAAGATTTAATCCAATAATAGACGAAATTAAGAAAATAATAAAAAAACCACTCTATATAGAAATACGAAGGCACAATCCCGCATCTACAAGGATAACAGATAGTACCGTTGTCGAAGATTTAATGATTCATGATATTGATATAATATTCAATGCTTTTTTTGACAGCTCGTTTGGAACAAACGAGCGTTTTTATAAAATACATAGCATGGGCAATAGGGATATATGTAAAACACTAATTAAATTCAATTCTTCTTTTGTGTCAATGTCAGCTAGTAGAAAATCTTCCAAAAAAATTAGATCTATGTATATTGAAGAAGAAGAATTTACAATTGAAGGTGATTTTATGAATCAAGAAATATATGTATATAAAAAACCTGAAAAATATAGCATAGTACGCGATCGATATGCACAAGAGAATATTATAGAAAAAGTTTTAGTAAATAAGGTAGAACCATTAAAAGAAGAATTAAAAACATTTATCGATTGTGTTAAAAATGGTCATGAATTTACAATAACTCCATCACAAGCATTAAATAATCTAAAAATATGCGAGGAGATAGTAAGATTAAATGGCATTCTTTAAGCATCCCACAGCAATTGTAGAGAGTAACGATATAAATGATGGGACTAGCATATGGCATTTTGTACATGTAAGGGAAAATGCAAGGATTGGTAAAAATTGCAGTATTGGTAAAAGTGCATATATAGACATAGATGTAAAAATAGGAGATGGAGTAAAAATTCAGAACTTTGTTTCTGTTTATAAAGGAGTGGAAATAGGAGATGATGTTTTTGTTGGTCCTTCTGTAACTTTTACAAATGATTTGCACCCAAGGGCATTTGCGTGGTCAGATGAAAAAATAACTTCAACCATTGTTAAAAAAGGTGTAAGCATTGGTGCTAATTCGACCATTATATGCGGCATTGTAATTGGGGAGTATGCAATGATTGGGGCAGGGAGTGTTGTGACAAAAGATGTACCACCATTTGGATTAGTGTATGGAAATCCATCAAAATTAAAAGGGTTTGTATGCTATTGTAGTGAGAAATTGAATGAAATACTTATAGAAAATGAAGATATGACAGTTTATAAGTGTAAATGTGGAAATGAAGTGGAAATAAAAATTGCACAAGAAAATGTTAAATAATGCATGAATACTGTATTTATTTAAATAATGTTTAAAAAGAGAATATAAATGAAAAACAAAGACATAGAAATAGCCGTAATTGGTTTAGGAAAAGCAGGATTGCCACTTGCAAGTGTAATTGCAGATAATGATTTAAAAGTCATTGGTATAGACATAGATAAAAAAAGATGTGAATATATTAACAATGGCAACAATCCAATTCCAGAAGAAAAAGATTTAAGTGAATTGATTAAAAAACATCATGGTAAAAACCTTATTGCCTCATCGAATTATGAAGATGCAAGAGAATGTGTTGCATATATTGTAATTGTGCCATTATTTACAGATGAACATAAAAATCCTGATTTTAGTATTTTAGAAAGCGTATTTAGAAGTATTGGTAAGATTTTAGAAAAAGGCAATATTGTAGTTTTAGAAACAACAGTACCCCTTATGACCACTGAAAAAATTGTAAGAAAATGGTTAGAAGAAGAAAGCAACCTATCAATAGAGCAAGAGGATTTTTATTTAGCACATTCACCTGAAAGAATAATGACGGGATGTAGTATTTCAAGGTTAAGAGAATTTCCAAAGATTGTAGGTGGTGTGAATAAAGAAAGTGGAGATAAAGCATTTGAAATTTATAAAAAATTTGCCCCAAATTTACATGCAATTTCATCAGCAAAAGTTGCAGAATTTATAAAAATTATTGAAGGATGTTATCGGGATGTGAATATTGCTCTATCAAACGAACTTTTTAAAATCGCAGATGAAATGGATATTGATTTTTACGAAGCACGAGAGTATGCAAATCATGAATATTGCCAAATCCATTTACCATCAACGGGAGTTGGCGGACATTGCATTCCATTATATCCATGGTTTTTGATTAAAGAAATGGAAAGAAAAGAAAAATTTGAATATACTAGATTGCTTAGAACTTCAAGGGAATTAAATGATGAAATGATTAATTATTGGGCGGAAAAAATTATTTTAGAGTGTATTAAAATAAATAAGCCATTAAACGAAGTTACCATTTGTATAAAAGGAATTACATTTAGAAAAGGAGTAAAAGAATTATATCATAGTAGAAATTTGGCGATTATTAAATTACTTGGTGATAAGGGATTAAATGTATTTGGATTTGATGAAATGTTTTCAAAGAAAGAGTTTGAAAAAATGGGTTTAAAATCTATGAATCCACAAAATGCAGATATAGTTTTCGATTGTTTTAAATTAACATTTGATTAACGGATAAAAATATGAAAATAGTATCAATTATTGGAGCAAGACCAAATTTCGTTAAGTGTTCGCCATTATCAAGAGAAATAACAAAAAAGTTTGATGAAGTTGTAATCCATACAGGGCAGCATTATGATTATGAAATGAATAAAATCTTTTTTAATGAATTAAATATTCCAGAGCCAGAATACCATCTTGATATTGGGTCAGGAACTCATGGAGAACAGACAGGTGAAATGTTAAAGGGGATTGAAGCGGTATTAATAAAAGAGATGCCAGACATGGTCTTAGTGTATGGGGATACAAATTCAACAATAGCAGGTGCATTGGCAGCATCAAAATTACATATTACAATTGGTCATATTGAAGCAGGATTGAGAAGCTTTGATAAAAAAATGCCAGAGGAAATAAATAGGGTTTTAACAGACCATTGTTCAGATATATTGTTTTGTCCTACTGAAACAGCTGTGAAAAATCTAAAAAATGAAGGCATTACAGAAGGTGTATATCTTACTGGGGATGTTATGGTTGATGTGTTAAAAGAAAATATTAAAATTGCAGAAAAAAAATCAACAATTTTAGATGAACTTGATTTAAAATCAAAGGAATATTACCTGTCAACTCTTCATAGGGCAGAAAATACAGATAATGTTGAAAAGATGAAAAATATAGTGGATGCTTTTTGTGAGATTGAAAATTTAATTTTTCCATGTCATCCAAGAACTGAGAAATGTTTAAAAGAGTTTGGATTATGGGATAGATTGAAAGAGAATGTTAAAATTGTAAAACCAGTAGGGTATCTCGATATGCTTATTCTTGAAAAAAATGCAAATAAGATTTTAACAGATTCGGGGGGTGTGCAGAAAGAGGCTTATATATTAAAAGTTCCTTGTATCACTTTAAGAGAAAATACGGAATGGGTCGAAACTGTAGAAGATGGATGGAATGTTCTGGTTGGTGCTGATAAAGAAGATATTATTGAGGCGATGGATGAGTTTATGCCTGAGGGAGGGCAAAGGAATGTTTTTGGGAATGGGGACGCGAGTGAGAGGATTGTGGAGATAATTGGACGGAGGGTGTATGAAAATGGAAGAAATGGGTATAGGGTAAGAGAGTAAGTGGATGAAGTCACAATCTTTAAATAAGATGCTGAGGAATGAAGTTATAAATGAGAGGCGGGTAAAGATGTTAATAAAAGAAGAGAATTTACAATATGTCTATCAAAAGAACGAGAAAAAAGGCGTGATTTTAGATATTCAAACATTTGAAGCGTTAATGGAGATGTTAGAAGATTACGAAGACAGTATGGATTTTGAGGTGCTGAAGACTGAAGGGACAATAGACTACGAGGAATATCGAAAGAGCAGGACGAAGCAGGATGTACGAGATTAAAATAAAGAGGGGCGCACAAAAAGACCTCGATGCTCTTGACGATAAGATGTATATTAGAATTGATATAACTCTCCAAAATCTAAGAAATGATCCTTTTCCACATGGCGTGAATAAGTTAAGAGGGGGAGAAAACAGGTATAGAATCAGAATGGGGAAATACAGAATACTGTACGAAGTTGGTCAAAAGGATAACACAATTGTCATTTATCGGATTAAGTCAAGGAAGGTTGCCTATGAATAGAAAAAGAATAAATCATTCGACAGTATATAAAGAATTAAGTCGTAAAAAATGAATAAGTAGTAAGGAGAATTTTGATTAGCTCATGATTGAACGAATGAGCGTTTACATTACTTTTTCATAAAAATAATAAAATTTTCATCATTTTTTCTTTTCAAACTATATTTAGTAAGATATATTTTATATATTTTTTGCTTATTACACACATTTCGTGTGTTTTTCTTGATTTTTCAATTGATTTCAAGGAATTTTTACTTAAGCTTACATTAATCATCCTCTTTTTTCAAAAGCATATTCTCAGTAGAAGAATATGTATCACTCATTATCAAAGAGAATGATTGTTAAGTAATGAGTTGATATAAATTAAAATTAAATGCAACAAACATCATTTTTATACTAACTTTTGTTACTGTAGTACCCATAACATGAATAGATTTAAATACGATTTTTATTATTGTGTAAATAATCGTTCAAATAGTGCTCTTTTACTATTTATTCTTTCATTTCTATCGCACATTCATTCCAAATGTGATATAAAAAACAATAAAATAGAAAAAATCCCTTATTACAAAATTGTACAAATTGCATACAATTAAAAAATGCCGCATTAAAATTATTATAAATCTATTTAAAATATTTTGGTAAAACCCATAAATTCCTAACTCTTTTTTTATTTTTCCCATACTTATATGATTTAGAAAGTTGTCTAAAATACAATTTAAATTTAATTTTTTATTGTATATGATCTAAAAATTATATGCTCAGAGAAAATTACAATAGCTCATTCGGAACGAATGAGCGTTTGCTTGTTCGGAAAGCACATTCGGAACGAATGTGCGTATAAGAAAATCTTTAATTTTCGTTCTGAACGAGCGTTATCTCGTAATTAATTATACATACCTAATTAAATTTATAGCCTATGTTTGCACTTCTATATATACTCACCACTCTTGCCCTAATCTCGTAACCTATATATGTGATAATTATGTATAGATTGGCTTATAATGTTAATACAAGGAGTGTTAATATGAGAGTATTATATACTGATATAAATCGTTGTACCGGATGCAAAACTTGCATCACAGCATGTGCTACTACCCGTTCTAAATGGAAAAAAGGGGAGAGCATATCCATTAAAGTTGAATCTTTAATTCCTCGAAACTTTGTGATTAATAGTAATGATAGAAATGTTCCACTTCAATGTAAACATTGTGAAGAAGCACCATGTCTTGCTGTTTGTCCAGTTGATGCAATCTATAAAAAAGATAATCTTATTCTTCTTTCTCAATGTAATTGCATTGGTTGTAGTGCGTGCAGTATTGCCTGCCCATATGGAAATATTATTCAAACTGATTACTATATGGAGAAATGTAATTTGTGCCATGAAGAAACTGACAGTGCATGTAGCATCGCCTGTCCAAATGGTGCATTAATATCTGTCAATTTCGATAAATTGACTAAAAAAAGGGAGGGTTTCGTACTCTAATAATATAAAAATGAATGGCATACAGTTGATTGATTGTGTTTACGCTCATTTGTTCCAAATGAGCTGTTGAAAATTTCACAATTTTTTATATGCTGGGAAAAAAACTTCTAATTTTTCTAACACATATTCTTTTATAAAAAAATATGTCGTCAAAGATTTTTTTGTTGTATATGATTTATAAAATCATGTGTTATTTAAAAATGTTTCAAATTTTCAATAGTTAATTAAGCGCGCATTTTTTTATAGCTTATTCGGAACGAACGATCGTTTATTATATACTGAGAAAAAATTTCTAATTTCTCAAAAATGGTTTTATAAAACAATGTTGGCGTCATGACACATGCACAACATAAAAATTTGTGATTTCTCTTAAATTGCTTTAAATAAATGGGTATTACACATATTTTTTATTGTACATAATTTGTAAAATTATGTACTTAGAGAAAAAATTTAATTTTTCGTTATGCATAATTTATAAACATATATGATTAACACGCATTCTTTTAGAATGAGTTGGAGAAAAATCTAATTTCTCGTAAAAGTCGCAAATAAAAAAATCTGCGAATATAAGATTCAAAAAACAAACACTATAGTTTTTAATGTATAATACAGATAAAAAATTCGAGACATATATAAACCAAAAAATTAAAATTTTTGAATGATTTTAAATTGTGATGCATATGCTATTTTCAAATAAAATTCTCAAAAAAATTTTTATTATAAAATTGAATCAGACAATAAAAAAAATGAATTGATGTATGGGGGATTTTCCCTCTTTAACTAAACCTATGAAACTTAGTGTTCAGTATCTGGTTCTTTGGTCATATACAGTAAACGAGAAATTGGAAATTTCTCTAACTCATTCAGAATGAATGAGTGTTTAGTATATAACTTTATAAGTTATATACAATAGAAAAATAAAACAAGCAAAAATAAAAAAAATGGATTAAAAATGACAATTGATAGACTTATTGAGAGAACTAAAGAGCGAAATATTACCACTTATTTTAAAAGAAATTCAGATCATAAAAGAAGAAATGATTTAAAGCATACAGGTGCCACTTCTTCTACTCAGTTTGGATTTTCTACAATCAGTCCATACGACAAAGAAAATTTGACAATCGAGGGATTGAATATTCATCAAGTGGTTTCTAGAAACTTTTGTCAAATGATTGGAATGGGCACAAGTTATTTTTCACGAAATTTAACTAATAGTGAATTATTGGCTTCAATAGACATTAAAGAAATTGATGATAAATATATTTCAAAAAATCTTGCACTTGGAATTGTAAAAGGATTTCAAAAAGCCACAACTTCTAATTCAGTCGAAGATTTATTTGAAGAAAGTTTAAAACTTGCAGCATGCGGAGGATTTGCATTACTTACAAATGAACCTTACTTATCACCTTTTACAGCAAAAGTTGGGCATGGGCACATATGTGAAAAAAACATAAACATTCTTTTGATTGGTATTGATGATGAATTAAAAAGTAACCTTTTAAATGAATCTGAAAAAATAAATTTAGAAGATTGTTCAGCAGAAAAAATCAATTTAATACAAATAGGACTTGGCAGTTTGCCAATGGTTGCAAATTTTACTGAACAAGAATTACCAATTGCAACTGCTGGAATTGACCTTATTGTTATTGGAGATGATGGTTTTGCAGGCATTACTATTATTGCAAAAAGTTATGGTGCAAAAGTAATCTCTACAAAATATCAAATGGATGATGCTGAATTTTTAACAGATGCAAAAGAAATAATTGAAAAAGGAGTTGAATCTTTCACAACAAAAGATCCCAATTATATGTATCTTGATCCTACAACATTTGAAGTAAGTGTTGGCTCATCTAATGAATCTGAAAAAATGGTATATCTTGATACATATGATTTTGAAATTGTTGAATTCTTTGAAAATAATGGATACAAGGTAGCAACGGTTGGATGTAATGTAGATGCACCTGATTCATGCATTCATTTCCCGACATTTGCAAGTATGATGGCGAATATAAGGGATAATGAAAATAAAAATAATATGCTCATATTTACAAAAGCAACACCACAAACAGTCACAGCATCTATGTTTATGCGGATGATTGGAGTTTCTGTTGGATTTATGGATTATCCTCCAATTTATGGAAGTGATGTCGTAGTTGATTTATTCTTCACTCATTCTGCATTTAGTGGGAAACTTTTAATTCATAGCAATCCTCAAACAATGCTTGAATTAATGAAAAAAGAGAATTTTTAATGGGGGAAATAAATGTCTGATATAGAACTTCCGCTTTTAATATTAATTCCTTTGATAATATCCCTTGTTGCACTTATATTTGGAAATAAGTATCCAAAAGCAATAGCACAGCTTTCATCTTTAACATTGTTTGTGCTACTTGCAATAACAATTTCAATCCATTCAGATAAAATATTATCATTCACGCAAGAATGGGTTCCATTTTTTGGAATTAATATTACACTTCAAATGGATGGTTTATCTTATTTCCTAACATTCCTTACAACATTCCTTGGAAGTTTAATTGTTTTATATTCAGTAGGATATATGGTTGGATATTATAACAATCTTGGGCGATTTTACTTTATGTTGTTGGTATTCTTTGCATCTATGCTTGGAATGGTTCAATCGACTAATCTTATTTTATTATATATTTTCTGGGAAGGGATAGGTTTAACTTGTGCAGGACTTGTTGCACAGAAAAAAGAATCCACTGAAAACTTATTCATGGCAAATAAGGCACTTCTTATGAATTTCTTTGGTTCTTGTTCCATGCTTGTAGGTATTCTCATATTTTACGGAATTGGTGGCAATTTTGATCTTGGAAATTTAGGATATGTGCAAAATGCAGATCCATATCTATTCAGCATAGGGTTTCTTTTGTTTATGTTGGGTCCAATTGCAAAATCAGCAATCGTGCCATTGAATACATGGCTTCCTGATGCAGGGGTTGCACCAGCACCTGTTACGGCTTTACTACATGCAGCAGTTATGGTAAAAGCAGGTGCTTATCTTATTGCAAGAGTATTAGGAATCATACAAATTGATGCATTCCCATGGCATTTCCTTTTAGCATTACTTGGAGTAATAACAATATTAAGTGGTGTGACAATGGCGTTGATGCAATCCAATATAAAAAGATTGCTTGCATGCCATACAATCAGTCAAATTGGATATATTGTACTTGGTATTGGACTTGGCACACCTCTTGGACTTATTGGTGGATTATTCCATGCAATTAATCATGGTCTGTTTAAAGGACTTTTGTTTTTATCTGCTGGGGCAATTGAAAAAGAGATACACACAAAAGATATGGAGCAGATGGGCGGTTTAAGTAAAAAGATGCCAATAACTTTTATTCTTTGTGTGATTGCATCTCTTTCCATATCAGGAGTGCCATTATTTAATGGATTTAATAGTAAATGGTTAATTTATAATGCTGTTGCAGAGCGAGCTATTGAACATCCAATATTTATTGTATTACTTATTGGTGCAATGCTTGGAAGTATAATGACTTTGGCATCTTTTATTAAAGTGCTTCATGGAATCTTTTTGGGGCAACTTAGACCTCATCTTAAAAATGCAAAAGATCCGGTTCCTACTATGTTAATTCCATTAGGTGTTATGGGGCTTGGATGTATTGTATTTGGGGTTATGCCGCATTTGCCACTTAACTATTTAATTATTCCTGCAACTAATTATCCATTATTTATATTTCCAAACGCACTATTAATTGGAGATATGGGTTTTTGGAATCCAATACTTGCAGCAGTAATATTAATCATGGTAGTTGGATTTTCTTATGTTGCAATGTCAACTGTTAAAGTACAATCTATTGACGATGAAACAACTGATAAAGGAATGACTTATTATGGTGGAGAAATAGCACCAACAACACATGTCACAGCACACAATCTTTACTATGATATGAAAAAAAATGAGCCAATAAAATCCATATTTAGTATAGCAAAAGCTGGTGGTTATGATTTGGTGCATTATTCTTCTGCAAAAGGCATAAAATTATTTGCAAACATATTTAGAAAAACGCATGATGGAATTCTAAACACATCTATTGCATGGATGATTATTGGATTTGCCATCATATTATTAATTGCATTGGCAAAAGTATAAAAAAAGGTGATAAAAATGAAAGAATTATCAGAACAGGCAAAAGAAGTCATGGATGTTTTTGATGCAGAATCGATTGATGCTAAAAAAACACATATGCTTAAAATTTTTGCTGAAGTTGATGACCATATATTATGGCATGGTATTTTAAAAGAAAAATTCGATGCACGATTACTAACTGCAACAGGTGTTGATGAATGCGATTCATTTGTTGTACATTATCATTACAACATAAGGGCAAAACCAAGAGACCTTGTAGTCACCCTGAAAAAACGAGTTTCAAGAATAAATTCAAATGTCAAAAGTTTAACACCAATCGACAATTCAGCTAATTTTGGCGAGAGAGAGACTGCAGATTATTTTGGAATTGAATTTGAAGGGCATATTCAACCTGAAATTTTGTTTCTTCCAGATGAGCTTAAAGGTGAATATCTTTTACGCAAAGATTATAAAACAGGAGGTCAAAAATGTCAGTTACAATCCCGATAGGACCATATCATCCAGCTTTACACGAACCATCATTTTTTAAGGTTCATGTAGAAGGAGAAAAAATAGTACATACAGATATAAGATTGGGATTCAATCATAGAGGTCTTGAAAAAGTATGCGAAGCACGAACAATTGAGCAAGCACTAATTGTTATTGAAAGAGTATGTGGAATATGTTCTCAGACACATTCAACAGCATACTGTAATGCAATAGAAGATATTATAGGGATTGATATACCCGAGCGAGCGGCATATCTTAGGGCAATATATGGGGAGCTTGAAAGACTTCACAGTCATTTATTGTCAATGGGTACTTTATTCCATACAATAGGATATGAATATATATTCATGGAATGTTGGA
>JAAXQB010000332.1 GCA_012329085.1 Methanosarcinales archaeon
CATTACAGGAACAAGTCCTATATTTACTGCAAGTTGATAGCTTACCAATTTGGGTATTGCAACTTTCTCAAGTTTTAAGTTTTGCTCTTTGAAATCTATTATTGATTGCCTATATTTTTTTAAACTGTTTTTAGATTTTCCGAATGCTTTAACTTCTTTGATACCGCTTACAAATTCTACGACAGACTCGGAAACACGACCTTGTATATCTTGCCTCTTTATCAGTTCTGATTCTAACATATCAACATCTTTAAATAACAAATAAAATGCCATAGGCATACCTATAAACATGGCAATTGCCATTCTCCAATCAATCATTATAAATGTCATAAAAAACATTACTGCAAGCGACAAAACTGCCATGACCTTTCCAAATATAAGTGGCATCATTTCGATACTTCGAATTGATTCGGTAATGGTATTATTCAAATCTCCAGAACTCTTTTTATTAAAAAATCCCATTGGTAATTTTCTAATATGATCTGCTAATTTTATGCGTTCCTTTGCTAAAATTAAATAACATTTTAGCTCAATCGTATATTTTTGAATGGTATCCATTGTATAAGCCAACAATATAAAAAATAAAAACCCAATTACATAATAAATAGCTAATTGCTGTGAAAGGGTGCCAGCCAACAAATCTCTTATTGTTAAATAAATAATTCCAAAACTACTTCCCAAAAACATAGACTCAAAAATTTTCAATATGGCTGTTTTATAAAGAAGATGGCTTTGTGCCCCATACAATTTAAATAAATTTTTAAACATTTGCTTTACCTCCGACTAATATTAATTCATTTGATTTAACATGTGTTTCCCACATATTTTTATAAGTATTAGATTCTTCTAAAAGTTTAGAGTGTTTTCCATATTTTTCTGTTTTACCATTTTCAACTAATATAATTCGATTGGCATCTATAATAGTTGATAAATTATGTGCAATTACGATTACAGTTTTATTTTTAATTAATTTTGAAACTGCTTCTTGTATTTTATCTTCATTTTCAGGGTCAGTAGCAGAAGTTGCTTCATCAAATATTATAATTGGAGCATCTTTTAAAATCGCTCTTGCAAGTGCTATTCGTTGCTTCTCACCACCACTTAACTTTGTTCCTCTTTGCCCAACAAGAGTGTCATATCCATTGGGTAATTTAATTATAAATTCATGACACTGTGCCGCTTTTGCTGCTGATAATACTTCTTCATCATTAGCACCATCTTTTCCAAATCGTATATTATCTTTAATCGAAACATTGAATAAAAACACATCTTGAAAAACAAAAGACACCATATCCATTAATTTTTCTGTGGACATATTTTTAATATTTACGCCACCAATCTTTATTTCGCCTGCATGAACATCCCAAAATCTTGGAATTAATCTTGCGATAGTTGTTTTTCCAGCACCAGAAGGTCCAACTAATGCAGTTATTTCATTTTGTTTTGCTACAAACGATACTTCATTTAAAATTTGCTTATCTTCATAGGCAAAATCCACCTTAACAAATTCGATATTATGTCCAATAGGATTTTGTGGATTTTGTGGCTCTTCTAAACTTTTTTCATTAAGTAGCTTATGGATTTCTTCTTCTCCTTTTGACATGTGTGCAATTATTTGCATAAATGTTATCAATTTTACTAATGGTTGTGAATATCCCAATCCAACAAGTAAAAATAAAATAAATAAACTCATTGATAAAGTGCCAGTAAGATAAAAGAACATACCGACTGGGAGTATGATTATAACTCCACTATTTACAAGCATAGAAACCACATTGAAATATTTATAGGTCGCTTTACCCCAATCCGCTTCAAACTCCCCATATTCAAGACAAGATTCACTTAGTTTTTTATAAGATGATGCAGTAAGTCCAAACGCTTTGATTACTTGCATGCCATTAGTATATTCGATAATGGCCGCATTCATTTTTATAAGTAATTCATTATATTTTGGCATCAAAACTTCAACACCTTTAAATGTAAATCCATAGAAAACCATCATCAATGGAATTATAGCTATGGTTGCCAAAGTCATTCTCCAATCCATAAAAAATAAAAATATTGTAGTGACTATTGGTAATGTTATAGCTCCAATAATTTCTGGCACATTGTGAGCAATATATAACTCTAATTTTTCAACATCTTCATTTATGGTCTTTTTTATTGCCCCTATATCTTTATTTGAAAAATATCCTAATGGCAAAGTTAGTAATTTTTCTGCTATTTGCACTCTTAGTTTATATAAAATATCGAATGCAGCACCATGTGAAATAGTTGTTGCTATTGCAAAAAAAGTAATCCTTATAATTATAGCTACAAATGCAATTATGGAATAATTTATTATTTGGTTTATTTGTGGATTTTCTATAAGCAATTCTGTGATAACTCTATAAACCATATAGTATGGAATTATTGAAATTGTAAAGCTAATCATCGCAAATATAATTGCTACAATCATTTTATTGCTTTCAGTTAAGCATAGTTTTGTTAATCTTTTAATTGAATCTTTTTCATTCATGATTTTCTCCTTATTTTTTCTATGGTAAAATTACTATGTAAATAATTTAATATCTTTGTAGATTGATATTATAAATTTCTTCATTTTATTGTTGTGTATTTATGCAATTATTTTTAATTTCTTAAAAACTTATTTGTTTATGTATTTTGTTATTTTATGAATTAGCAAATTCTTCTGATATGAGAATTTTTCTATGATACATGGCAGCAACTATCATAGTAAAGAAATCTGCCAATGGAAGTGCAATCCAAACTCCAACAGTTCCAAATATCATTGGCAACACAAAAACTAATGGTATAAAAAATACAATTTGTCTTAAAATAGAAAATATGCCGGGCTCTTTCCCTCTACCAAGTCCTATGAATAAATTAGATAAATTTGCAAAATAAATATATGCAAAGAAAATACTAGTTAATATTCTAAAAAGTGGCACTCCTGTGCTTATTATATCATGGTCTGTGATGAATATACCCAATATTAAATCTGGAAATATCATAAAAATTACCCATATTATAGAAGTTAATATTAACCCTAATAAAGTGAAAGTATTAAATGCTTTTTTAACACGATTTATTTTACCTGCACCATAATTCATTCCAATAACTGGTTGCAATCCTTGTGCTATTCCCCATATTGCAATATATGCAAACATGAATGCTCTATAACTTGCACCCATGAGTATCACATGCTCGCTTCCGCCATGATATTGCAAACTTCTAAAAAGTATCACTTGTTGTATTGTTGCCATGACCATCATAATTAATTGTGCTGAACCAACTTTAAAAATACTTGGCAAAATATCTTTTTCCAATCTTAGTTTCATCCTCTGCAATACAATAACACCATTTCCTTTGCTAAAAAATAAAAGATTTAATAAAACATAAACAATATGAGAGATTACAGTTGCAACGGCGGCACCCTCAATCCCCATGCCTAATACAGAAATAAAAATAGGATTTAAGATTATATTTAAAATACTCACCCCACTTGCGAAATACATTGCAGTTTTTATTTTCCCCTCACCCCTAATAAGAAAATTCATTGCAGGACCAAGTGCTGAAAATACCATTCCAATTGAAATAACTCTTAAATATTCTGTGGCTAATTCAGCAACAAGCCCTTCCCCCCCTATAAATGAAACAATCCATTCGGTATTCAGATATACAATTATTAAAAATATACCCGATAGAATTAATATGCTCACAATCATATTTCCTAATAGCTTATCAATTGTTTTTTGGTCTTTTTTCCCTATTGCAATTGATAACATTGACATTGACCCACTACCTATCAAAAGGCAAATCCCAAGATTTAATAATGCGACAGAAGACACAATAGCAACTGCACCAATAGCTTCTTTACCAATCAAATGTCCCACAAAAACTGCATCCATTAAATTGCACAATCCAATTAATACCATTCCAATCATTCCGGGTATTGCTAATTTCTTAAATAGCCTGCCCATACTCCAAGATAAAAGTTGTTCTCGCTCTTGTGTTTTTTCTGTTTCTAAATTATTTTCTTTCATATATTTTTTTCTTTTTCCATATATTTGTAATTTAATTTGTTTGTTGATTTATTCTAATTATTTTTACAACAATCTTATAAATTTTATTATGTGGAATGATTGAATTTGTAAAGCTAATAATCGAAAAAATAATATTCACAATTATTTTATTGTGTTCAATTAAATATAATTTTATTATTCATTTGATTAAATTTTGTATTTTCTTCATCATTTATAATTCTTGTTTTTCAACATGTAATTGACTTTTAATAATAAATTAGGATTATCTAATTATATTTTATTGAAATATTCTATTTATTTAATAATATTATGTGTCAGATACACTAATTTTGGAAATTTTTTTTAAATAAGAAATTGAAAAAATATCTAAAACCGTATATTATAAGTGTATGAAAAATTAGATTTTATTAAAATATGGTAAATAAAATATCCGATTTGGAATTGAAATATGTTGCCCATGCATCTTATATTTTTGATTTACATAATGATGTAATTTTATTACATAACATTAATTATACATATCAATTGTGAATTAAAAATATTAAAAAATTCATTAGTTTCAAAAATTATTGAAATTTAGAGACATCTTATATTAATAATTTATAAGTATTTAAAAGTTAGCATTTCATATTTACGAAAAAACAATCATTCTTTTTGAAAATGAGTAAATGCCCATTTATTCTTAATGAACTTTTCGATGAATTATCTATAATTTATTAACAATGGATAGGTCAAATCATAAAGTAACTTCAATTAAGTTATTGCACAAGTATAGTAAAATTTACCATATTTATTTGAAAGGATAAAATTTAATTCTAAAAATTTATGAATAACAGGTATCATTTTATCTTAAAAAAGAATAACTCGTATGAGTTATTAGATTAGAATTAGAC
>JAAXQB010000281.1 GCA_012329085.1 Methanosarcinales archaeon
ATTTTTATTATAGCATTTGCTTCGTTCTGTGTCAATTCTTTTTATTTCATTCTAAATGGAGTTTTTGTTGAAAGTTACTTAATCTACTTTTTAGCTCTGGGTAATTGTCTAAGTCTGGGCTTTTCTTCAAAATTTCTATCGCGGATTGCTTCGCTTTTTCGATTAGTGCTAAATCTGTTAGTGCGGACATTGTGATATCAGGGATACCCCACTGTCTATTACCGAGAAAATCTCCTGGTCCACGAATTTCTAAGTCTTTTTCGGCTAAAATAAAACCATTATTAGTTTTTTCCATTACTCTGAGGCGAGGAGAAATATATTCTTTTTCTGTAAATAGGAAGCAGTGGGATTGTTTATCAGATCGCCCAACTCGTCCACGCAGTTGATGAAGTTGAGCTAATCCAAACATTTCAGCCCCCTCGATCATCATAATCGTGGCGTTAGGAATATCAATCCCAACCTCTACCACTGAAGTTGAAACTAAGATATCGCTCTTATTTTCTTTAAAGTTTTGTAAAATCTCTGCCTTTTCTTTTGATTTTAGCTTGCCATGCAACATAGAAATTTTTAAATTTGGGAAAACAGTTTTCAGTTTTTCATATTCTGAGATAACCGTTTTTGTATCGCTGGCAGAAGAATAATTAACGAGCCCTTCATTTGTCTCTTTCGCCTCAATCCTAGGACAAATTACAAAGGCTTGTTCTCCTTGGCTAATTCTTGTTTGAATAAAATCGTAAGCATCTTTTCTTTTGTCATCGGAAATATTTTTTGTAATAATAATTTTTCTATTTTTGGGCAATTCTTTAATAACAGAAAAATTTAAATTTCCATAAATAGTTAATGTAAGAGTTCTTGGAATTGGAGTTGCAGTCATAGATAAATTATGTGGAACAATTTCTCCCCCTGAAAGCTTTGACAGATTTGACCTTTGAGTAACTCCAAAACGATGCTGTTCGTCTAAAATAACTAACCCCAGTTTTTTAAACTTTAATTTGCTTTTTTGTGAGGTCGCAATAAGAGAGTGAGTTCCGATAATTAAATCAATTCCTTGACTTTCTACCTCTTTCAAAAGCTCAGCCTTTTTTAGGTCAACAGCTTGGTTTAGGGTGAAAATTTTGCTATTTTTCGAGGTTAAAAGCCCGACCTTAATGTTAAAACCGCTTAGCAACTTTGCGATACTTTCAAAATGTTGTCCGGCTAAAATTTCAGTTGGTGCCATTAAAGCAACTTGATAGCCATTATCTATTACATTTAACGCCGCGATAGCCGCAACAACTGTTTTCCCAGAACCGACATCTCCTTGTAGTAGGCGATTCATCGGATATTTTTTTTCTAAATCTTGCAAAATTTCCCAAGTAACAATTTTTTGATCTTGAGTTAACTGGAAGGGTAGGGAGCTGATAAATTGTTTTGTCTTTTCTAAATTAAATTTAATTTGAAAAGTTTTCTCTTTTTGGCTTTTCTTTTTTGTTTTCAGTATCTGTAATTGGATTAAAAATAACTCTTCAAAACAGAAACGATATCTCGCTTTTTCTGCTAAATCAATAGACCTTGGAAAATGAATCTCTTTTATTGCTTGATTAATTGAGAGTAAATTATGTTTTTTTCTTATCGCTTCTGGGATATATTCTGTTAAATCAGCGGCATATTTATCTAAGAGTGGTTTTAAGAGATAACGATACCACTTAGATGTTAATCCACGAGTTACAGGATAGACAGGCACTATGCGGCAAGTATGAATTAACTCTTTTTTACTATTATCGGTAATGATTTCAAAATCAGGGCTAATAAATGCTCCCTGAGAGAAAGAGACTTTGCCAACTATCGCAATTTTTGTTTTTGGTTTTATCGATTGAGATAAATAAGGCTGGTTAAACCAGATAATGTTAATAGCTCCCCCTGACTTTCCCTTTTCCCAGCCACCTCCTCTTGCCCCTTCAATAAGAACTTTTGTGATATAGACTTTTTTGTGTCTACTCTGAATATTTTTAATTGTTTTAACAATTCCGACAACACAATAGACATCTTCTTGTTTTTGAATAAGCGAGTTTTTGCCAAAGAAGCGGGCATTACTTGGCTTTATCTCATTTATTGGTGTAATTTTAGAATAATCAAGATAGCGATAAGGGAAATGAAAAAAAAGATCTTTAACTTTTTTTATCTCTAATTTTTCCAGTCGAGCCTGATAATCGTCTCCAATGTTCCAAAGCTCACTGATTGGGTCATTTAACACAGTAGAAAAAATTAATTCTTAATTGTTTTGGTATTTATTCTATTATATCACAATAATAAAAAACAGCCCCTTGTAAAATTATGCAAATGTCAAAGCAATATGATAATGTCATAGTAGAGCAATTTAGAAATGTCATACCCTAACAATTTTTGTATCATAATATTTAGGTTATTTAATTATTAATCTAAATAAAACAAAGGGTATAAACCCGAAATAGCATCAATTGAGAGGCTAAGGATGTATACCCGAATTAGCATTAATTGAGAAGCTAGGGGGATATATTTGATATAAGGCCAGATTAAGAGGTTAAAAAATGAGATGATTTTTTTGCTGAGGTGAAATAATTGTATTATGTAATACATTATTGAGACACAGTGAAAAAAGCGCTCATTTTTATTCTTCCCTTTGGGGCAAAAATAATTTTATTCATCTTCTGCGTTGTGAGATGTTTGTGGTAGGCATTAGCACCACTGCACATCTCTCGCCTTGAATATAAATAAAATTATTTTCACTCAATTGTTGCTAATTCGGGTTTATACCCCTGTATTAAAAAGTTAAAAGTTAAGTTTTTTCAGTTTTTATTGTCGACCCTTAACTGAATTATATCAGATATTTTTTGAAAAGCAGAAACATTGCCAAATTTTACCATAAGGGTTTTTTATCTTTATTTCATTTCGCCTAAGGTGGCTTTGCGGATTATATCTTTTCCATCTCTTAATATCGTTAGGGTTATTTTGTCTCCTGGATTGTATCTAATAATAATTTGAGCTAAAAGATTTTGAGGAGTAATCTTTTCTTGGTTAATCTTTAGAATAATATCACCATCTTTAATGCCTGCTTTTTCAGCTCCCGAACCGGGGAAA
>JAAXQB010000192.1 GCA_012329085.1 Methanosarcinales archaeon
GGAGTCATTATAGGAACAGTTAATCCAACAAACATAACAATGGATGCTGATAAAACTGTAACTGCAATATTTGAGCATATAATAGTAGATTTTCCTACAATGAGCATCGTACCTACAACCAGCGAAGTTCTTGAAGGTGAAAATGTAACTGTATCAATCATAGTTGATAATGCAGCAGACATTGCAGGTGGAATGGTGACAATCGAATTCGATCCATCCATCATATCTGTAGTATCTGTTGAAGATGGTGCATCCTTTACCACTATTGCATTCAATTACAATAACACAGAAGGCTTTGTGCGAATGGCAGCAGCAAGTGCAAGTGCAATTGGCATAGATCAAATAATCTTTGCAAACATAACATTCCAAGGCATAAGCCCAAATACTTCAGAATTGGTTTTCACTGATGCAAGAACAAATTGTGTCAATGGAATTATGTCATATGCAGCATTCAATAATGGTGAAATAACCGTAATTCCAAGACCAGTTTCAATAGCCATATCTCAAGAAATGGCAATTATGAATGTGACTGATACACAACAATTCACTGCAACTGTATATCCATTAGATGCCAACCAAGAAGTAACATGGTCAGTTGATAATGAAGCATTTGGAACAATTAATGCAACAGGGCACTTTAATGCAATCGCAAGAGGTAATGTGACAATAACTGCAACAAGTGTAATAGATGGCACAGTAACTGCAACAGCAACTGTTGAAATACTTGCAATACCAGGAGATTTAAGTGGCGATGGTCAGTTAGATTCAGGAGATGCAACACTTGCACTTCAAATGGTGACCGGAGAACTTCCTGAAAATCTATTAGGTGATCTAAATGGAAACGGTGAATTAGATTCAGGAGATGCAACACTCATATTACAGGAGGTTGTATAAATTAGTTCAACTACACAAACCAATAAAGGTAGAACGATAATCGTTCTATCTCTTATATTTTTTGCATTTGTAATTACTCCCGCTCTATCATATGCAAGTGGAAGTAACACTCCCGCATCTATGCGACTTGGCACACATCATGCAAGTGTTAATGAAGAAATTAGCGTAGATCTTATTATAGGAAATGCTAATGAAGTTGCGGGAGGAATGGCAGAAATCAAATTCGATAATTCAATAGTTCGTGTAAAAGAAGTTTTATCGGGAGGTGTAGGAATGCTCGCACATAACATAAGCAATCCAGAAGGATTTGTACGAATGTCAACAGCAAGGGCAAGAGCAATTGGTATTGATGAAGTGAGATTTGCAACAATTGTTTTTGAAAGTATATCAGATGGTTCAACAAACTTGCATCTAACTGATTTTTCAAGAACAAATTGTGATAAAGGAATTATGGCTCCTGCAACGCTATTTGATGGGACAATAACAGTAGGTGTAAGAACAGCTCCTCCTGCGACTGGAGGTGGCGGTGGTGCTTCTCATATAGCTGATGATACAGACGATGGAGTCGAAGCTCCAGCTACAAAAGATGATGCACTAATAAAAGATGATCAAAGAGATCCTGAAGTAGCTGGAATTGCAGATGATGGCACAATCATTTACGATGAAGGCGAAGGCACTCAAAAACCAACTGATGCCGTTACAAAAGAGCCTGACACACCTACAAAAGATGAAATGCCCATAGATGTAATCGATGAACCAATTGATGATGAAGACAGTTCAATATTTAAAATTCCAGGAATTGGAATATTTTCAATTATTATTGGATTGCTTTTATCTTCATTGATAGTAGGCAAATATAAAAAAGAATAGGCATAGACATTATAGGGGAGATTTGATTCTTCTCTATATTTTTTTTATTTTTTATTAACATATTCTCTAAAATAAAAATGGGCATTGCACATAATTTATAAAATTATGTACAAAAAAAATTTAAACGAACCATTCTCAAAGAGAATAAACATTATCTTACGGTTTAATTTGTCTGATTTACTATAATCAGGAGCCAAACAATTTATGAAATATATATTTAATTCGATATTTAAAAAATCAATAAGCATAACAGTGGCATTAATGATGATTTCTTCATTATTTGTGCTAGCAATACCAATGGCAATGGCAGAAACACCACATTCTACAATGTCTGTCATACCTACAACTACAACAATCCTTGAAAATGAGACAATCACCATATCAATCGCAATAGATAATACAACAGCTGTCGCAGGTGGAATGGCAACATTATCATTTGATCCAACAATTGTAAATATAAGTAGTGTTGATTTTTCTAATTATTTTGGAGCGGTATCATATAATATTAGTGATACAGAAGGTATTATAAGAATGGCAGCAGCAAGAGCAGATGCTATTGGAGAATATAATGCAATTTTTGTAAATATAACTTTTCAAAGTATTGCACAAGGTTCAACAGATTTAATATTAAGCAATACACAAGTAAATTGTGTCAATGGGCTTATGGCAACGGCTAATTCCAATGATGGTTCAATATCAGTTATAGCTCCACCACCAATTGCAATATCTATTTCACCAGACACATCAATTCTTAATGCATCTGATTCACAACAATTTACTGTCACTTTATATCCAGAAGATGCAAATCAACAAGTAACATGGCATGTTGATAATGCAACTGTTGGAGTAATTGATTCAAATGGTTTATTTATAGCAAATGAAATGGGAATTGTTAATGTAATTGCATCAAGTGATGCAGATTCTACTTTAACAGCAACTGCATTTGTAATTGTAACAGTTCCATTAATAGAAGAAGAAATAACACCAATTATAGATATTGATGCCAATATACCAGAATTTATTGCAATTAATGAAACTAATATATCAGAAATTACAATTACAACGGTAACAGATGTTTCTAATGTTACGATAAGCGTGCAGCAATTTACAGAAGTTCCTGATGTTGTTGAATCACCAAATGAATCATATCAATATTTCTATATTGATACAAACATTGAATCAGAAGACATAGCTGAAGTTACTATTTTATTTAATGTATCTAAATCTTGGATTGATGCTAATAATATTGATAAATATACTATTGTATTTAATAGATTTAACACAACAACAAATGTTTGGGATGCACTGCCAACAGAACTTGTTAGCGAATGTGATCAATATGTTACTTATTCTGCAACAATTCCACATTTCTCGATTTTTGCAATAACAGGTAACCTATTAGAAGAGCCAACCTCGATATCTATTTCGCCAGATTCTTTAATTACAAACATTTGCATTCCACAACAATTTACAGCAACTGTATATCCAATAGGTGCAAATCAACAAGTTGTATGGACTACTGATAATTCCACTCTTGGTATAATTGATGCAAATGGCATTTTTGCTCCATTGGCTGAAGGAATTGTTAATGTTACAGCAACAAGTATTGTAAATGAATCTATTGTAGGAACTGCAACTATAACTATACGACCAAATCCAATATCAATATCAATATCACAGGAATCCTTAGTGTTAAATATCAATGAAACACACCAATTCACATCTGAAATATTGCCAAATAATGCGGATCAACA
>JAAXQB010000356.1 GCA_012329085.1 Methanosarcinales archaeon
AAAATATAGGAGTGAAAATATATGACAAATATATTATCAAAACATATAAAGAAATTTGCAATAATTGCATCAATGTTGATGCTAACAATGATTGCTGTGCCAATGGTTGCAGCAGAAACTAACTATAAATATTGTGATGAAACAGATGAATGTGATGAGATGAACTTGTCAACATCATACGATATCATAAAACAACCAATACCAGAATTCACAATTTATGATTTGTGTGGTGCTGAAATTGAAATAATCGATGGAATGCCATTTATGATTGTAGAAGTCGAAGATAAATATATCAACATTTCATTTCCTCTTTCTGATAAAATGGATATGATGGCTGATGGCGCGTCAATAACAATTGAAGTTGATGGAAATTATTTATTAACTCCAACAAAAGAGGGAATTGAGAAAGTTTGTATTAGTGAGTTTGATATGAAAATAGTTGATGGGCAGTTGATAATGGTACATGAAGTAAATCCGGAATTAATTATACAAAAATGTCCAGTCACAGTAAGATGGATAATAGAACGGATATTAGCTATTATTGCAGGAGGTCTTCTTTGGGATAGAATAGGATCTATAGTACCAGATGCCATTGACACAGAAGTTTTAGTATGTAGTAGTAATCCATTTGGACAAAGAATTACACATAGAGAACTAATATTAAATGAAAATGGATTTGATACACTTTTTGATTTCGGTTGTTATCGTAGTGGATATAGATTGGAAGCGTTCTATGTAGGGATTGTGTCATTTAGCCATAATTTTCATTTATGTGATCAAGGGAAAGGGAGGGATGGGGTGTTTTGGGAGACTCTAATTTTTGAAATCGTATGTCCTCAAAGCAAGAGGATTCATGGGCGTGCTTCAATGAATCCAAGATCATGGAATCCTGCTGCAATTGAAATAAAATTGTTGGGTGTAAATAGTGGAAGATTGTTAGATTCATTATGTGATATGCTTGATAAAAACAATGGAAAAGCATATATTCGAGTAAGAGCTTGTTGCCACAATATACGAGAAAATGATAACAGTCAAGGGTATACATATATTGGAGGAATGGTAATTGCTATAGAGCATACATAGTTGAATCATATTTGGAAAAATTAAGTAAAATATGATAATTTATTAATATAATATATTTGAGAAATAGTTTTAATATCCATTCATTTAAAAATCAAAAATTTCCTCAATCGTTTATTTATTTAGAATGTATTTTTTAAATGTATTTATCAAAAACTATTTTTCAACTTATTTTTTTAAAAAAAAAGGTGATAATTAATGTTTGATAGAGATATAATAATGTGGATAATATTTTTAATTATATTTTTTATTGGTACATACTTAGGTGAAAAAGTAGCATTTTCAATTATAAATCCAACATGGTGTTCAAATATATATATACGGTAAAATTTCCATACAAAAATGAATTGTATAACATTATTAATTCTTCTATAATATTTTCTATAGTATTTATAATATCAATTATATTTATTGCAGTACCATTTCAGATTGTGGTACTTTTGTTAGATACGCATCATATAATGCCATATATTTCTCGTATTATTGGATTTCGTAGTAATGAATTATTAGAATTTATATCATTATTTATTACAACATTTGTCACTGGAATCATATACATATATATTCTTGATGATTATTGGAAAAAATCAAAAAAACAATCCAAATCTTCATCCAATTGATTACTATGATTTTATAGAAAATTTATGGCAAAATAATGCTACATTTAGAAATCAAGTTCTTGATAGTACGAATCATGGTTGGTGGCCAATTGCCCCACATGATTGTCCAGAATATGCAGTAAAACTTCTTGCAAGTTATTCAAATCAATATGTTAATCGTTTAATAGATGGTATTTTATATGCTGGGTGTGATGTTCGAAATTATCCGGAAGATTGGCAAAATTGTTCAGTAATGATAAGTATATCAGAAGATGTTATGACAAGATCAGTAGAATGGAATAGAGGACTTGCAGAGTATGTGTTCCAAGGTTGATTTAATAAAGAAGGGATATTCAATCCCTTTTTATTTTTTTTTAAAAAATAGAAAAATAGCATGCATTATTTAAGTTTATTAATAGAAATATTAAAATGTTGTGAAATTGAGTCGTATAGAATATTTCATGCAAGTATGATACTTGTATTACTTGTGGTTTATTTAGCACCCATAACTACATTAATTTCTCCTATAGTTTTTATTTATATATCAAAATTTGAAGGAATATTGTCCTGTATATTTATTACTTTGTTTTTATTAATATTTGGAATACTTGTAAATGCTCAATTAATAATATTATTGGCATTAACATTTATGAACTTAAACTTATTTGCTACTTTAGTAGATATTTCTAGAGCTGTCGAGATTGCACTTTTTATAGACGACTTACTTCCAGAACCGGGTTTTATATTAGTGATGGTTTGTTTTTCCATAATTATAATTAGTTTATATGGCATATTAGGATATGCATGTAGAAAATGGAGAAATAAAAATAATATTCCATTAAATAGTGTATTTGAAAAAGATATTATTGTGATAATGATAATATTCTTACTGCTTAATATATGGTGGTTTCTTATTTAAATAGTTTATTCAAAATGAATATGCGTTAATGAGCTATATTTTATTAATAAATTATATTTATTTTGTAATATATAATACATTTTTATAGAAAAATATATTTTATACAATAAATTATTGTTTAAAAAAAATAAATTTGAAATGAGGTTTATTTAATTTGTGCGATATAACAAAAATCATTATGCATTGATGAATAAGCAATATTATTTTATTTAAATTGCAAATTAATTTTATGATTTTATGCATAAATAAAAAATAGTTTAAATTTGATTATATAATTTTATCATTGAAATTGGGCACAATATTTAAATATAATAAAGATATACATTAAAATTAAATATTCATATAATTAGTATTTATGTTTGGATAAATTATATATACTATTAGTTACATTGATATAATATGTTTTCCAAGATTAATTCAATAAATAAGGGATTTATAATCCCTTTATTTTTTTTTATAAATGGTGGATTGGGGTTTTTAAATGTGTGAAGGCATAGGGCGGTTAGGATTACTTCCTCTTATTGGATCTTTTCCACCTATAATTCTAATTCTTTCTACCATATGTTTTATTTATATGGCAAAATTTAAAAAAGGAAAAGTGATATTAACATATGGTTTATTATTTTTAATACTTGGATTTATGCCAACCATGTTAATAACTGGAAGAATTTTGGTCATTTTGTGGTTCCCTCCATGTGATTCACCAGCAATACATCATTATATAATTAGACTAATATTTGATGGAATAGAAGGAGAGCTAAAAGGATATGGATTGATAATAGGAATGATATTAACACTTTTTATAGATTTTCTTATAATAGCAATTCCAATAATTATTTTATTTGGTATATTAGGATATGCATGTAGAAAATGGAGACTTAAAAATAACATTTCATTAGATAATGTAATAGAAAAAGACATTATCGTGATAATATCGGTATTTTTATTATGTAATATAGGGCTTTTTATATTTTTACCCTGATAAAATATATTCTAATTCAAGAAATTAAATTTTTTTTAAATCGTTGAAATAAATAAAAAAATAAAATTTATTCAATTCATGCGGCATAACAAAAATCATTATGCATTGATGTATGTGTGATATTATTTCATTTAAATTGCAAATTAATTTTATGATTTTATGTATAAGTAAAAAATAGTTTAAAATCGATTATATGATTTTATTATTACAATTGAACACAATGTTTAAATATAATGAAAAAAATATATAGTAAAATCGTATTGATGGATTACGATAATGAATGAAAATAGATTTTTTTATATAGAATGAATGTAAAATGTATATATATTAAAATTCTCACATAATTAACATTTATGCTATGATAAATTTATATGCCATTAG
>JAAXQB010000278.1 GCA_012329085.1 Methanosarcinales archaeon
ACTTTCCACCGTTTTTGATAGCACATTCGGAAAGCTCATTCGGAACGAATGAGCGTATGAGAAAATCTTTGATTTTCGAACGAATGTGCGTTTAAAAAATCTTTGATTTTTGATAGATAGTTGTGATTTGATCATAAGTCAGATTAATATCATTAGATATGAGGTATAAAACACCAATGCTACCGTCATTGTTTGTAAAGACTTGTTTAGTCAATGTCAAAGGAAATGCTATTCCTTTAAGATATACTTGTTTAACAGTGTTCGATTTCTTTTCTAACGAATCAATTCGGACAAAACGACCTTTTATTTTATCTTCTAAACTTAACGCTGCCAAGCGATTTGTTTTAAGTGCCATGATAAAATCTTTTTTGATATCGTGTTTAATACAATTCATGTTATCTCTTGATGAAAACCAGCTATCAGCAAGGATATATTTATAATTTAAGTTATTTCTTTTACATGCTTTAATCATATTTCGCATGAGTTCATTTTTAGAGATGTCGCTCTTGCGTTTTTCTTTGTTGGTTTTTGGATCGTGATATGTATTGGTTTTTTTGATAGCTTGTTTGGAACAAACGAGCGTTAATCTCAAATGCTACAGGAATGTTCACTTCGTCGACATGATATAGACAATTAAGAATATTTACGCCTTTGACTGTTCGATTTTTACTATGTTCCAGATTGAAAATCTGGAACTCTGACAAATGTTTCATTTGCCAGATGATCAAAATGCTAAGAAACAATTTCATTTTCTTTTGTGTGGGGTTTTTCTTGAATTGTATCATCGATAATAAGAACTCCGTTTTCGGATTCGATAGAGCGTATCGTAGGTTTAACTAAAGACCATAATTGCATGGAATTGAAATCAGAACTTGATAAAAAACGAGTGATTTTATCATGACTGACTGCATTATCTAAAAGTCTTGATAGAAAAAGTTGCCGTTGTTTGACCAAAAGAGCTAATAAGATAATCTGTATATAATTCCAATAAATTTTTATCCATAATTTGTTTAAATATATTCTAATAAACTATAAAAAGATTGGTGCAACTGTAATTTATTCGATGCGTAACATCAGTTATTTATACAAATCCCACAATATGTAACAATCAAATAACGCTCATTTGTTCCAAATGAGCTGCCAAAGATTTTTTCAAATCTTTATTTATTCCGAACGAGCGTTAATGAGTTTTAAATATGTATCGTTATAAGTTATATACTAACGCTCAGAACATTCAATCACGAGCAAACGATTATTCGTTTCGAATGAGCTACAAACAAAGAATGAAAAATCTGCGTGAATCCTGCGAAAGCTTGCAGATATAAGATTTAAAGAACAAACATTAAATTATAATGTATGTACAGATGAAAAACATGTCTAAATGTATTTTGTATTTTTCTAATAAAAATCCACATTTAAATTTTTAAATTAAAATATTATATTTATTGATAAATATTTTAATTTATATGCATTGAGAGCTAAAACCCATGTATAAATTAAAATCCACTATTAAAAAAATTACTCCTTTAAATGAAAATGCAATGAAGCTTGCAAGAAAGCGACAAGACACCTTAACAAAACCAAGGGGCAGTTTGGGACGATTAGAAGAATTGTCTATTCAAATTGCAGGAATTACAAGAAATGCAATTCCAATTATTAAAGAAAAACGCATTATAACTATTGCAGGAGATCATGGAGTGGTTGAAGAAGGTGTGAGCACTTGTCCAAGCAAAGTCACAACTCAAATGATATATAATTTTATAAATGGTAGTGCCGGAATTAATGTTCTTTCTCGCCATATTGGTGCAAAAGTTATAATTGTTGACATGGGTGCATTTTCAGATATTGCTCATGAGAATTTGATTGTTAAAAAAATAAAGAATGGAACAAATAATATAGCAAAAGGTCCTGCCATGAGTAGAGAGGATGCAATTTATTCAATAGAATCTGGAATAGAAATATTCGAAGAAGCATATAAAAACGGTCTTGATATAGTAGGCACAGGGGATATGGGGATTGGAAATACAACGCCATCTAGTGCAATCGTATCTGCAATCATAGGTGCAAAGGTAGAAGAAGTCACAGGAAGGGGAACAGGATTGGATGATAGTGGACTAAAAAATAAAATTGAAGTTATTAAAACTGCATTAAAAATTAATCAGCCAGATAAAAATGATGGAATTGATGTACTTTCTAAAGTTGGTGGTTTTGAAATAGGTGGAATTGCAGGAGTGATTATTGGAGCAGCAGCAGCAAATGTACCTGTTGTGATTGATGGATTTATTTCATCTGCAGGGGCACTTATTGCATCTAAAATTGCACCATTATCTATAAATTATATGATTTCAGCACACAACTCTGTTGAAATAGGGCATAATGCCATTATGAAACATTTAGGACTTAAACCAATTCTTGATTTAAATATGCGACTTGGAGAAGGAACAGGTGCTGCACTTGGAATTGGCATAGTTGAAGCAAGTGTGAAATTGCTTGGAGAAATGGCAACATTCGATGAAGCTAATGTTACAGAAGGAAAAATACACAAGATAAACAATGCAAGTTAAAAAATTTAATGTATCATTATATGATGCAAATTCATATCTTATAAATGATAGAATATTAATAGACACAGGCACTAATGCAAATGCTTTATTAATAGAAATTGGTGCACAAGCTGATTTAAAAAATATCGAGATGATAATTCTTACTCACTGTCATTATGATCATACAAAAGCTGCAAAAAAGATTGCAGAGATTTCAGGTGCGAGTATTGCAATACATAAAGATGATGCAGATTCTTTAAGCGATAATATACGGTCAGTTGCAACTTCTTTTGGAGGTAGTGCACCAAATATTAAGCCAGATATTTTATTAGATGAATCCAAAGAAATCTCAATTGGAAATGGAGAAATACTTAAATTAATTCACACCCCTGGTCATACACCCGGATGTATATGTTTATATGAAGAAAATTCAAAAAGTTTATTTTCAGGAGATACTGTATTTCCAGATGGTAGTGTTGGAAGAACTGATTTTGTAGGAGGTTCGTCTAATATGTTAATAGAATCTATAGAAAAATTGATGAAATTTGATGTAAAAGTGATGTATCCCGGACATGGATTTGTTACAGATAGAGATGTAAATTCTCAGATAAAATTATCATATCACATGGCAAAATCAATGATATAATCAATATTATAATTTCTCACACATATAAAGAAAAATTATTTTATTGCATAAATCAATTTATTAAAATTGATACTATCAAAATATTTAATTATGCATATTTTTACAAATAATTGCACAATTTAAATTTAAAAATGGGTGTGAAATATTCTATTTCTGGCAATATTGTAGATATAATCAGTAAGCAAATCTATGTCACCGAAGTTTTTTTTATTTTCATAAATTATCACCTATTTAAATTTATAAGCTTGGCTTCTATGACACACAGCTATAATGTCAATTACAATTTCATTATCAAATATTTGATAAATCACGCGATAATTTCCTATGTGAATACGCCAAAGATTTTTAAAACATCTGAGTTAACGACAAACAGATGGATGCGGATTTCTAAATAGACATTCTATTTTAAAAAATATTTTATTAATAATATCTGCGTTGAGTTTTTCAAATTCTTTTTGGGCTGGTTGAGCAAATATTATGGCATATTCACACATTTAGTTTCTTCTGATGCTTTAATAATTCTCGAACCGATTCCAAAGACTCGTGTGGTTCATCAGCCCATTTATGAGCAATAAGCACATCATAAAAATCTTCCAAAAGCTCACCATATTGTTTTAAATCAATCAAAACAGCAGTTTTTTCACCTGCTTCATTCGTGACAAATTGAATACCTTCTATCATTTATTAACTCCTATATTTTTAACATCGCAAATCGATTAAATTTAATTTAATATACTTAAAATTAAAAAAAAATATATGATTTCATATATTGTTTGATGCATTTGAAACATTTTAATCTACATTGTTTAAAAATCAAATTTAATTAAAACTATTACACTCATTTATGCATTACTTGTTTATA
>JAAXQB010000269.1 GCA_012329085.1 Methanosarcinales archaeon
ATGCAATAATAAAATTAAGTTAAAATTTTAATTTGTGTAGTTTTCGGATTGATCTATTTTTACTTTTTTATAACACATTCGGAAAGCACATTCGAACACTCATTCTTTCAAAATGAGTTTAAGGAAATCTTTGACAGCTCATTTGGAACAAATGATTGTTATTCGAACGAACAATCGTTAGTATATAACTTGTAAAATTAGATGCTAAAAAATTTCTAATTTCTTGCAAATTTTAATAATTTAAAAAATATGTGCAAATCCGCATTTTAAATAAAAAAATATATGTTATACATAATAATAAAAAATTAGTCTAATTATGCCATTTATAGAAGTTAAAAATTTATGTAAAACTGCAAATTCTAAGCCGATTTTAAAAGATGTGTCATTTACTATTGAAAAAGGAGATATTTTTGCACTAATTGGTCCATCAGGAAGTGGTAAAACTACAATAATTAGACTTTTAAATTTATTGGATAAACCAGATTCTGGAAAAATATTTTTTGATGGAATTGATATTGCCAATAAAAATAATCATACACTCGATATTAGACGAAAGATGATTATGTTATCTCAAAAACCTATTGTTTTTAATACAAGTGTTTATAATAATGTGGCATACGGTTTAAAGATTAGAGGGGAGCAAAAGCACATTATAAATTCAAAAGTAAAAGATTTACTTGATGCTGTGATGCTTTCAGGTTTTGAAAAAAGAAATGCAAAATCTCTATCAGGTGGAGAAATGCAAAGAATCGCATTAGCACGAAGTCTTGTAATTGAACCAGAATTTCTTTTATTAGATGAACCAACCGCAAATCTTGATCCAAAAAGTACCACTATCATAGAAGAATTGATATTGTCTACTGTCAATGAAAAAAATACAGCTATATTAATGGCAACTCATGATATGAGGCAAGTTAAAAAGCTTTGTAAAAATATAGGTGTTGTGATTGATGGTGAGTTAAAGCAAGTTGAGTCTTATGATGAAATATTGCTTCAATCCTTGTTTTAATAGCTCATTCAGAATGAATGAGTGATAGAATAAAGTCATAAACTCATTGCCTATGCTGACAGAAGGTAACAATCCTTTTGTGAATTCTTCTACTGTAAAGTTTAAATCGCCACTTCTTAATATAACAAAATCACCATTAATAAGCCCACCAATCCCTCCAACATCACTTTTTATTTCAATAGTATCATTCATAAAATGAAGTGCTCCAACTTTTATAAAATATTATTACTGCATAGTTGGAATTGGTGTTAATTTATCATAAATATATTTGGTTGGCACTACCCACACCTCACCAGTCCCTTTATACACATTAAGATACACTTCGCCTGTACTGGCAGAAGATAACAATCCTTTTGTGGATTTTTCTACTGTAAAATTTAAATCGCCACTTCTTAATATAACAAAATCGCCATCAACTTTTAAAGTGTCACCATTTAAAGAATATTTAATTATTTCAAAATCAGGAACTGGAACTTCAAGTGCAACTAATCCAGTTCCAGTTAATCTTGTTTGAAACATTCCTTTACCACTTTTTATTGCAGTTGTCACCCCAAGTGCTGAAACTCCAACTTCTACACTACTTTCACATGCATAAAATAATCCAGCACCTACTATTATTTCTTCATTTTCAAGTTCTATCAATGCATAATTTCCAAAACTTGGTTCAAGGAATATCTCTCCTATTCCACTATATTCTGGTTTAAATGTAGATTCGCCTGTTGCACTACTTGAAAACATTTTTTTAGCAAGTCCACCAATTCCTCCAACATCACTTTTAATCTCAATATCGCCATTCATAAAATGGAGTGCTCCAGCTTCTAATTTAACTTTACCATCATTTAAAGTTATTTTTACTTGATTTAGTTTGATATTTGCTCGATTCATTCTAAAAATCTTTTCTGCAACAATATCATTTCCGCCACCACTTAATTTGTTGTATTCTAAAACTTCAAAAGAGGAGTTTTTGCTTTGCATTTTGGAGATTGATGTAAAATTATCTTGAAAATTAATATCAGTTTTCATAATAATTAATATATATTCATAGTATTTGTAGTTATCTTTTTACTGTATGCATAAATTTACGAGAAATTAGAAATTTTTTTAACTTATTTTGAAAAGTTTGAGTGTTAAATATATAACTTTACAATTTATATATAATTAAAAATATTTGTATATTAATCAATGTATAAAAAAATAATGAAGGCAGAACACGAGACAATGCTTGTTCATTCTGAACAAGTTATTGAAATTTTCTTTCAGTATATTAATTCTATAAGTTATATCCAAAAATAAACTAAAATAAAAAAAAGATGGGGTTGGTGAGATTCGAACTCACGATCGACGGGTCTCTCCGAACCTTGCCATTTGACAACAAAACTTAATTTAAGTTTATTGAATGAAAGTTCTTTTATGAGCACATATCAGTGCTCCAACGGTTCCTCATAAATTTACCCCGTCGGGCAAATCTCGGTAGATCCGTTGTTCATCATTTATCCGTTGGAGCCCGTCGCCATTCCGGACTAGGCCACAACCCCTTTATGCATTATAAAAATCAAAGATTTTATAGTTCTTATTCGTTCTTAAGCGAGCTACGAGAAATTAAAAAATTTCTTTGAACATCATTCTAAAAAGTTTGAGTGTTAAGTATATAACTTTATAAGTTATATACAACAAGAAGCGAAAATTAATTTTAACAATTTCTTTCAAAATAAGAAATGCTACTTTATTCTAAGCTTCATTGATTATATACTTATCGATAATCTCAGTTAAAATTAAATTTATTAGAATGTAATATTAATAAGTTCTTGCCATATATTCTTTTGCAATAGCATCTTTTTCGCATATCGGACACTTAGTTCCTTGCTTTATCTCTATAACATCTATTGGAGTTCCAAGTGTTTTTATATCCATTTTTTCTTCAATAACCATACTACATGCCTTATCTCCGCACCATGGAACTTCTACAATTCCATAAAGAACTTTATCTTTAATCTCATCAAGTGTATTACATTCAAATATATTGCGTTTAAGTTCAATTTCTGCCTTTTCAAAAAGATTTTTATGAATAATATCTAACTTATTTTCAATTTGATTTGCAATATCATCAAGAGGGATTTGCTCTTTTATGCCCGTATCCCTTAACACTATTGTAGCTACACTATTTTTAATATCTCGTGGACCAATCTCAATTCTAATTGGAACTCCGATTCGCTCCCATTTATAATATTTGGCACCTGGACGACTATCACTTAAATCTATTTTAACACGAATATTTTGAGCTTCGAGTAAATTTTTCACATTCATACATGCATCCATTACTTTTGTTCCATCTTTAAATATGATTGGAATGATAACAACTTGAACTGGTGCAACAATAGGCGGAAGCACCAATCCTTTATCATCTCCATGAATTGAAATTATAGATGCAATACTTCGTTCTGATACTCCATAACATGTCTGATGTGCATACTGTTGCACTCCTTCTTCATCTTCATATGTTATATCAAAAGTCTTTGCAAATTTGTCTGATAGATGATGTGCAGTTCCAACTTGCAATGCTTTGCCATCAGGCATTAACACATCAATTGCAAGGGTATAATCTGCACCCGGAAATTTATCCCAATCTGGTCGTTTAGATGCCAATACGGGAATTGCAATTGCACGATAAAATTCTTTATACAATTCAATCGCATATTCAACTTGGTGTTGTGCATCTTTGTAAGTTGCATGCACTGTATGTGCTTCTTTAAATGAAGTTATTTCACGAACACGAATTAAAGGACGGGTATGCTTTGTTTCATATCTAAATGTATTTACGATTTGATATAATTTAAGTGGTAAATCAGCAAAGGAACGAATCCATATTTTATACATTGGATATATTGCAGTTTCACTTGTAGGGCGAAGTGCAAGATTGACATCAAGTTCTGTTTTTCCACCATGTGTGACCCAATACACTTCTTCATCAAATCCTTTTATGTGTTCTGCTTCTTTCATAAATTCATTTCTTGGAATTAGCATTGGAAATTGTGTTTCTTGATGGTCTTTATCAAGTAGTTCTGAAAGAATCGCATATACTTTTTTTCTGATGGAAAAACCAAAAGGTTGCCACACACACAATCCTTTTACAGGGTATCGAACATCTACGATTTCTGCAATTTTTAATATATCATTATACCATTTGCTAAATTCCTTTTTTGGAGGAAGTGTTCCTTCTTTTTCTGTCATGTTGCATAATTATACTTCAATAAACTATAAATAATAAACGCTATTTTTTAACTTTTTTGAAGTTGATGAGTTGGAATTTATATATGGCAATTCATACTAAGTATTATATTATATGCATGCCAATTTAATAAAACAATGACATTGATAGAAGATGCAAAAAAAGGAATTATTACAAAAGAAATTGAAATCGTGGCAATTGCAGAAGGCATTGATGCGGACATTGTAAGAAAATTTGTTTCAAAAGGATTGATAGCAATCCCTAAAAATTATAATGGAAATTCCAAGCCCATTGGTATTGGAAAATACATGTCCACAAAAATAAATGCTAATATTGGGACATCTATGGAATATTTTAGTGTTGATGTAGAAATTGAAAAAGCAAAGACGGCTCAACAATATGGTGCAGATACGCTAATGGATTTATCTACTGGGGGCGATATTGATGCAGTAAGAAAAAAAATCATGGATTCTATTGACATTCCAATTGGAACAGTTCCAATTTATCAAGCTGCATTAAAGCATAAAGATATTGTGGATATGACTTCTGATGATATGTTTAATGTGGTTAGAAAACATGCAAAAGATGGAGTTGATTTTATTACTGTGCATTCTGGAATTAATCAAAATGCAGTGTGTCGTCTTAAAAATTCAGAGAGAATAATGCCTATTGTGAGTCGCGGAGGCTCATTTACGGTTGCATGGATGATTCATAATGAAGAGGAAAATCCATTTTATGCTGAATATGATTATCTTCTTGAAATTGCATATGAGTATGATATGACTATAAGTATTGGAGATGGGATGCGTCCGGGATGTATAAACGATGCATCAGATAGACCTAAATTTATGGAATTTATAACAATTGGGGAACTTGTAAAAAGAACAAGAGCGGCATCTGTTCAATCGTTTGTAGAAGGTCCGGGGCATGTTCCAATTGATGAAATTGAATTAAGTGTTAAAGCGATGAAGCATTTATGTGATGGAGCTCCTTTATATCTACTTGGTCCTCTTGTGACAGATATTGCACCTGGATATGACCATATTACTGCGGCTATTGGTGGAACAGTTGCAGGAATGCATGGGGCAGATTTTTTGTGTATGACAACACCTGCAGAGCATCTTGCACTTCCGAATGTTGAGGATATAAGAGATGGTGCAATTGTCACAAAGATTGCCGCACATGCAGCAGATTTGGTAAAAGATGGACAAAGAGAGCGAGCAAGAGAGCGAGATTTTAAGATGGCTCATGCTAGAAAAAATTTGGATTGGGATTTGCAATATGAACTTGCGATTGATGGAGTTCGTGCAAGAGAAGTTCGTGAAAAGAGAATTGATGTTAATAATAGTAAATCGTGCTCAATGTGTGGTAAGTTGTGTTCGATGGATATTATTTGCAAAGTATTTGATGATGATTCTATGAAAAAGGATTGAAATTTTTATTTGTAATTATTTTTTAGTGTATCAAGTCTCAAATTATTTATAGCATGAAGTTTATAATAATTTCTAACTTATTTTAAAAAGGATGTGATTTATATGGTTAAAATGCCGTCTGAAGTTATAGAACTAATTGAAAAACAAAAAATAATTCCTATTGCAACAGCGTCTTCTAATGGAGTTCCAAATGTTGCATATATAGGATTGCTTAAAATATTAGATAATGAAACAATATTGATTGTGGATAATTTTTTTAATAAAACTAAGATAAATTTAGAAAACAATCCTATTGCATCGCTTGCGGTGTATGATATTACTACAAGGGAGGCATATCA
>JAAXQB010000226.1 GCA_012329085.1 Methanosarcinales archaeon
CATTTGATTAATTAAATTTTAAGGTTGACTATTTCAATTCCAATTATTGAGTTTGGATGAACACAATTTTCATCATTAAAAAGTATTATATTGCGACCAATTAGAATATTGTTGTTTACAACCCTCAAAAACATACACTTTACCTTATAACAAAAATTTATTTACTTTCAAATATGAATAATTATGAATGAAATAGTGTTGAATACTGAAATTATTGTTGTTCTCGGAATTCTTATCTTAACTATAATTTTGTTTGTATTCGAATTAATTCGAGTTGATTTGGTAGCTCTTGCTATTCTTGTGCTTCTAGGTCTAACAACTTTAATTCCAGGACTTGAATCTATTGCAGATGCAGATACTTTGTTTTCGGGGTTTTCCAGTAATGCTGTAATGTCAATCATTGCGGTTATGATTATTGGTGCAGGTTTAGATAGAACAGGTGTGATGCACTCAGTTTCTGCATTTATTTTAAAAATTGGCGGACATACCGAACGGCGAATTACAGCAACTCTTTCTGCAAGTGTTGGTATATTATCTGGATTTATGCAAAATGTTGGAGCTGCAGCCTTATTTATTCCGGTAGTATCACGTGTTTCTTCAAGAGCTAAGGTTCCTGCTTCACGTATATTTATGCCAATGGGGTTTAGTGCCATTCTAGGAGGAACACTTACATTAATAGGTTCTAGCCCATTAATTATGCTCAATGATCTATTACCAAGTAATATTGAGCGATTTGAGATGTTTGATGTAACTCCTATTGGGTTAGCTCTCATTGCAACTGGTATTTTGTTTTTTGCCTTAGCAGGACGTTTTCTTTTACCTGTAACAAAGACAGGAGATAAACTACCTGAAAGTACCGCATCCTATTTTTCACGTGTTTATCAATTAAATTATGTGGTTCGTGAACTAATCATTGATGAATCTATTCCTTTTATAGATAAAAATGTTGCACAAATTGAAAAAGAATTTGATTTGCTTATTATTGTAGCTCTTCACAATGGTGAATTAGATGTGTCACCTCCTCCAAACCTTGTGCTTAAGCAAGGTATGAAAATAGCACTTATGTCAACGGCGCTTGGATTTAAACAATTCGAGGAAAAATTTGAGATAGATAAACTTAAAAACTTGTCAGTTTTCAAAGCTATTTTAAATGTAGATAAATCTGGGATTTCTGAGTTGGTAATACCAGTAGATTCGAATCTGGTTGGTAAAAAACCAGAAGAAATATCATTGCGACGTAGCTATGGTTTATCTGTATTAGCAATACATCGAGGTACTGAAACCCTTTTTAAAAATTTACGAAGCACAGTACTCCAAGCAGGAGACACCTTAATTTGTCATAGTCGTTGGTCTGCATTAGTGCGACAAGAAAAAAACCCTGATTTAGTTATAGTTACTTCAGGTTATCCACGAGAAGAAATACGCAACAATAAGATTTTTTCAGCACTATTGTTTTTTTCCATAGCCATGGGATTGGTATTATTTACTGATTTAAAATTAGCGTTAGCCTTAATGGTTGGGGCAGTTGGAATGATTTTATCAGGAGTATTATCTATGAATGAAGCTTATAAATCGATTAGTTGGAAAACTATTTTTTTACTTGCTGGGTTGTTACCCTTAGGTGCTGCCGTTCAACATACTGGAACAGCAGCATGGATTGCAAATAAATTTATCTTTTTATTGGGCGACGTTCCAGGTTGGGTACTGCAAGGAGCTGTGGCAATTTTAGCAACTGTGTTTTCACTAGTAATGTCAAATGTAGGAGCTACTGTTCTTTTAGTGCCATTGGCAATGAGTATTGCTATTTCTACAGGTAATGACCCACGTATGTTTGCCCTAACGGTTGCAATTGCTACATCTAATGCTTTTCTTATTCCTACCCATCAAGTAAATGCTCTAATCATGGGACCAGGTGGTTATAGAGTGAAAGATTTTATTAGTGCGGGTGGTGTAATGAGTGTTTTGTTTCTTATAGTGTTGATAGCAATGCTTAATTTATTGTTTTAAGTTGGTATTATAAAAATTTATTAAGAGCAGTTGGGCCTTCTAATATTATTTTTTTTATTTCATTAGTATTTGTTTCTGGATTATGAAAATCAATCCATTTTATTAATGAAATTTTAAGATCAACAATTTCAATTCCAATTATTGAGCTTGGATGAACACAACTACCATCATTAAAAAGGGGAATATCTCCAGGGTCAGGAAAACGAGGACGATGCGTATGCCCACAAATAATCATTTGGTTATTGTTTTTAACAATCCACTTGTTTAATTTTTTTTCAACTCTAATTAAATTTGTATAATTTTTTGCTGGACTAGTAGGGTCACTTATACCAAACCATTTTTGCATGTATTTCCAAAAGTAACGTACAAAAAATCTATTAAATTTCCAATGAATGTAGTTCATATAATCGGCTTGATGACCATGAAGAACAAATATGGTTTTATTTGTGCCTTCAATATTTAATAATAAACTTTCATAATATTTAAGGTTAAATAAAACATTTTTTTCGGCTAAGTTTTTTGGTAAAAAAAATTTATTTCTAAGTTTTTCAACAAAAATAGGATCTCTAAACTCCATATCATGGTTTCCCCAAAGTAGAAACAACCTTTGTTTTTGTTGAAAAAGTTTTAGTAATTCAAAACTATTTTTATGTGAATTGTAAATTGGTGCAAAGTATCTGTTTTCCCACAACTCAACTCCATCACCAATTTCAATATATGTAAAGTTTTGTTTATAATATTTATTCAATGCATAATCATGAATTAGCATATTATGTTTAAAATCATCAGCATAACTATTATCTCCTCTGTGCAAATCACTAAAAAATATAATTTTTGAATCTTTATTAATATTTACACATTCAGCATTTTTAAATGCTTGGTTTAAGATTTTATTTATAATACTCATAAGGATGTTTAAATGCTAAATTAACGATTAATTTATAAATTTAGAAAAGGTTTATTATAAACTACACTAATAATAAATCATAAATAAAAATTACCTTTGCAAGATGTTAGAAAATAAAAATCAATCTCGCACATCTTTGTCTGAATTAGGCGAATTTAAGTTAATAGAACACCTTACAAATCAGGTAAAAATACATCATAAATCAACTATAAAAGGTATTGGTGATGATTGTGCAGTTTTAGATTGTAGTAATGGTCAAACAATAGTTACAACAGATTTATTGGTAGAAGGAGTTCACTTTGATTTGAGTTATATGCCATTAAAACATTTGGGTTATAAAGCTGTTATGGTTAACCTATCTGATGTTTATGCAATGAATGCAACCGCAAAACAAATTACGGTTTCAATTGCTGTTTCTAATCGTTTCTCGTTAGAAGCACTTGAAGAATTATATGCAGGAATTACTTTAGCTTGTGATACCTATAAAATTGATTTAATTGGCGGAGACACCACTTCATCAACCAAAGGAATGCTAATTAGTATTACTGCAATTGGAACGGCAGATAAAAAAGATATTGTGTATCGTGATGGTGCAAAACCTAATGATTTACTTGTTGTAACAGGAGATTTAGGTGCGGCATATTTAGGTTTGCAAGTTTTAGAGCGTGAAAAACAAGTATTTCAAGTAAATCCAAATGCACAGCCAGAACTGGAAAATTACACTTATTTAGTTGAGCGTCAATTAAAACCAGAAGCTAGAAAAGATATTGTTAAATTACTAAAAGAATTAGAGGTAAAACCAACTGCAATGATTGATATTTCTGACGGACTTTCGTCTGAAATTCTACACATTTGTAAACAATCAAAAGTTGGTTGTAATTTATATGAAGAAAAAATTCCGTTAGATCAACAAGTAATTTCTACTTGTGAAGAATTTAATATGGATAGTACTACCATCGCTTTAAGTGGAGGAGAAGATTATGAGTTATTATTTACAGTATCTCAAGAAGATTTTCCTAAAATAAAAGCCAATCCAAGCCTTACAGTAATTGGGCATATTACTCCAAAAAAGGAAGGAGTAAATCTAATTACACGAGCCAATCAAAAAATTGAAATTATTGCGCAAGGTTGGAACACGATGAAATAAATCTTATTTTTTTTCTAATTCTAAAATTTTTCCATCATAACTAATACTACTTCTATTATTACTGTTTACGGTTAAATTAGCATTGCCGTTTTTAAAAACAGTTAATGAAAAATCATAAGTATCATTTTTACCTTTGCCTTTAAACTCTATGGTGTGTTTTTGTTTTTTATCATTGAAATCTGTTTTGTAATTTTCAGGTGTGCCTTTAAAAACAATGCCTCCATCACCACTTATTCCAATACTACCAGAAAAAGCTTCACCAAAAAATGGTAAATCAACATCAGCTTCATTATTATTAAGTTTTAAATAATTAGGGTTTCCTATTAAATTAATTCTTCTTCCTTTTTGTGTTGTTGCCCAAGTAGCTTCAAATTGAAAACTACCAGAATTAATTAACTCTGTAGTTATTTTAGACTCTTTAACTTCTTGTTCTGCTTTTAACTGTTTTTTTTCTTCTTTAGTTTGTGATAAAACAGAAGAAATTATTGCTAACAAAAAGAATATATTGATGATTAAGTTTTTCATAATGTATGTTTTAAGTGATAATGTAAAGTTAACTATTATTTTGTAAAAGTGATTAGTCTGTCATCAATCACAACTTTTTTAAAACCAAGATCGTTTTTAATCCATTCAAAAGTTTCTTTTTGATATAAAAAAACATGTGTTGGGTCGTTTTTATAAAACCAATTTTTAAAATCAATAGTTTCATCAAAAATATAGGTCATGCAAATTAACTTTCCATTGGGTTTTAATAAATTATATAATAAATCAAACTCTTTTTTAGGATAGTAAAAATGTTCAATTACTTCGCAGCTGCTAATAAAATCATAAGTTTTATTTAAAACTTGTGATTTATTAAAAAATAATGGATCATAAATTTCAACTTGAAAACCATCCGTTTTTAATATTTCTGAAATTACTGGAGTATGCCCCGCACCAAAATCCAAGCCTTTATGATTGGTGTTAAAATATTTTTTTACTAAAGAAATAATAGGATTAGCAAACTTTATATAACCAAGGTCATTAATATGATTTTTATGGTGCTGATACCTTTCTTTTTCTTCAATTGGTTTTAGGTGCTCACTTGTATTTCTAAAAATACCTTTACATGTTTTGCAGCAATAAAAATGCTGTTTTTCATTCTTAAAAAATGTGGAACCAGTATTGGAACAAAGAGGACAAGTAGCTAACATTTTTTTATTTTATAAATTGAACTAAAGTATTAATTAATTCGTTTTTATTTTCAATATGGCTCATGTGCCCATCAGGGAATTCGCGAATAGAAATAGGTGTATTTTTTGTTTGATTAATTAAATCTTGATATGCTAAAGCTGGGTCAAGTTTACTAATAATCATTAAAATGGGAAAATTAGTAGTTTTTAAAATAGAGGTTCTATCTTTTCTAATTTTCATTCCCTCCATAGCAGCAATAATCCCTTGTGGTGAAGTTTGTAATGCTTCTTGAGTAACGAGTTTAATTTCTTTTGCAAAATTTGTTTTATTTACTTCTGAAAATAAATTAGGAATAGCCATTTTTACAAATATTTTAGGGCTGTGTTTTACGGCTCTAATTGCTCGGTCTCTGTTTCGTTTTTTATCAGCACTATCAGCTTGAGCAGAAGAATTCATTAAACATAATTTTTTTATATTTTTAGGAAATAATTCCGCGAAAGCGAGAGCAATATAGCCACCCATACTGTGTCCAATAAATGTGTATTTGCGTAATTTTAAATAATTTAAAACAAATTTCACCATTTTAGCTTGCTCTTCCATGGTATGAATGTAACCTAAATTTTCAGTGCTTCCATGCCCTAATAAATCAATAGAAATTACTTTGTTTTTTTTCGCTAAATGCGGAATAATTTCTTTCCACATCGAGATATTCTCTAAAAAACCATGTAATAATACGATAGCTGATCCACTGCCTTGAATTGTATAGTGAAGATTGATGGATTTATATTTTAAGTTGGCCATTTTAAAAATTTACATAGCTAAATTACTATATATTTGTCAAAAATATAAATATGTTTAATAGAATTAAAAACAATAACAAAGCTTTTATTGTACTATTTATTTTGGTGTTGATTTCCATTGTTGTAATGCTCTTTCTAGATAGTTTTTTGATTACGGAAAGTGCTCCAAATGGTATTGTTTCCTTTGAATTGGCAAAATATTTTGATAAATCGATTGAAATAATCAATTCATGGGATTCTGTTGCAAAAACCAGTGCTGGTTTGAGTATGGGATTTGATTTTTTGTTTTTACTTATTTATTCCTCTTTTATTTGGTTGCTGATTGTTAGAATCAATCAGTACTTATTTGTTAAAGATGAAATCAGTTTTTTTGAGAAAACAGTTTTGGCTCTTCCATTTTTAGCTGCTTTTTTTGATGTTTTAGAAAATATAGCTTTGATCAAATTACTATTAGGTGATTTAGAACAAATATGGAGTAGTTTGGCTTATTATTTTGCTACAATAAAATTTGGCTTACTGTTTGTTGCTATTGCCTATATTTTAATTGGAGGTGTAATTTTAATATTTAAAAAACGTAAAAAATAAAAATTATAA
>JAAXQB010000008.1 GCA_012329085.1 Methanosarcinales archaeon
AATGATTTTTAATGCTGGCGGGGAAGTTATCTCTTCTGTTTCTTCAAATTTAGACTATTTAATTATTGGTAAAAACCCAGGGTCAAAACTTAAAAAAGCGAAAAAATTTCCTACAATCAAGATTATCACAGAACAACAATTCCTAAATTTATTTAAATAATATGAAAAAATCAAAAGAAAAATTAAGTTGTTATTTTCTTAAGAATAATAGCGAAAAGAAAAAGGCTCAAAATATAATAGATAATAGCAAAAAACAAGAGACAGAAAACCAAAACAAAAAATTCATAAAAGTATTAAAGATATTAGTCTAGAAATAACTAAAGAATTGAAGAAAAAAGGAATAAATCTTGATCGTGGGGCAAGAATTGATGTAAATAATTGGGAAGGCGAAGAGAATAATCATCTACATAAAGAATATGTTGAAATGATGGAAATATTATTTTGTTTAAAGGAATTTTATTTACAGAAAATAGGTAATAAAGAAGATTGTCGAAGAGTTTCTAAATTTTTTTCTCGTAATATATATCATGGTGTCCCATTAACATTAAAAAATTTTGAAAAAATAACCTCTGAAGATAAAGAAAAAATAGTTGAATTATTTAACCAAATGACAGAGAAGTATGGATTAGAAAAACATTGGAAAAAAGATAAGTTGTGGGAACTTGCTGAAATAAAATCAGTAGAACTATTTAATAAATTTTTAGAGGAAGACTATATAGCTCTTAGATCTTCACGATTTGATGATATCGCAAATAAATTTGATATATTTTTATCCCCCCTAAAAGAAAACTTGCCTGTTATCGTTATAGACATTACTATGAAACAAGAAAAAAATATTAAAGGCAAGGAAAATCGTCTTTTTATACTAAATCAAGAAGAAAAAACCCCAATTAAATATGGGATAAGTTGTAAATCTGGTAAATTTATTCAAGAAGAGATAGATGCATCATTATGGATATATGCGAGAGTAGACACAAGTTTATTTTTAAGAAGTATTGATAGTCAAAACAATGAGGTCAATAAAAACAATATTGATAAAGAAATTATTGATATGATTTACCAAAGCCTTATTTCTAATTTTGAAAAATTGAAAAGTAAGGAAAAATTAATAGTAGAGAAAATTCAAGAAATAAAAAAAATAAAAAAGAAATCAAAAAATTATCTAAAAATATAAAAATTCTTGAAAAAAAAATTAAAAAGATAGAAAGTGGAAATGAATATCAAGACAACCAAAAAACAGAATTAGAAAATGGAAAAGCGAAAAAAATAGATAAAAAAAATAAATTAGAGAAAGAAGTTGTAGTGTTAGAAGAACAAGTCTCGGAATTAAAAATATTAGGACAAAGGTTGGAAGCTTCAAAGCCTTTTATGGATTTGATTAAAGAAAAAATAAAAAAAAGATAACTTTAAAAATTATTAAAATTAGTCTATGAAAATTTTAACATTAGAACAAATTAGGTCTGATGGATTAAAATATAAAGTTTTGAAAGATGAAAGTTATTGGTATGAAGATGATGGTATCGGTTATCTTTGGATTAAAAATAATAAAATCATTGCTGAAAGCATCCTTTGGCCTGAATTTTATTCAGATGGATGGTTTATATATGAAAATAATGGAAATATCTGTTATCATTTATGTGATGAAAATGGAGAAGAATTATTTATTGCTGAATGGATTAATAGAAAAATTGATAAAAAGGATAAAGAATTCTACATAGAAGATATTAATGCTTATTTTACAAAGAAGGAAATTATTGATTATGCAAAAAAATATCGTGAAGAAAAAGAGAAATTTAAAGAATTAAAAGTATTGACAAAAACAGAGGCAGAAGAAAAGGGGTATGAATTTTTTGAATTTGAAAATGGGGATTATAAATATATTGATAGTGAAAAAATTGAGTATTTAATCAGGAAAGAGAAAGTGATTGCTGTTGGAAAAGATATTTTCTCTTATCCAAATAATTGGTATCAGTATAGAATAGAAGCCCCTGACGGAGAGAGCTTTGATAGAATGTTCAATCAAAATTATCATATAATAGCAGAATCAGAAATACTTGGGCTTGATGGTGATGGGGATATTGTAGATGAAGAAGATATGCGCCCTTCTTCTTTTTAATTTTTTAAGTTAATTAATAATGAAATTTCAAGATTTCTACTTTTCTATCACTATTATCTTATCAATGATTTTAGGACTGGTTTTTTCTAATCAGTTTATATTGTTAGCTCCATTCACAATATTTTTTTTAATGGCAATCCTTTTTTTATCTGCCCTAAAATTCAACTTTAAAGAAATTATCGCTTCTGTTGATAGCACAAAGAAACAAGTTGTGATATTGCTTGCGACAATTTTTACTCTTGTCTTTCTACCAATTATAGCTTTTTACTTAACTGATTTAATCTATCCAACTTTAGCACCAGCATTTTTTATATTATCACTTGCACCAGTTGGGATGACTGTCCCTTTCTTGGTTGATATAATGAAGGGAGATAAAGGACTTGCGTTAATTCTTGTCATTTTCACCTCTTTATTAGCTCCATTCACAATCCCTTTTTTAATTAATCTTATTTTGGGTGGGATTGTCAATATTAATTTAATAGGAATGTTCATTAGCTTGACAAAAATAATTTTTATTCCATTTATCCTTGCTTTTGTAGTCAAATATTTATTTCCAGAAAAAATTAAACAAACTTCAAAATTTTTTAATAATATCTCTACAATTTCATTGGGATTATTATTGGCAACAATTGTAGCAACCCATTCAAATATAATTATCCCCCTTTTTAGTCGGGACGGATTATTTTATTTAATCACCCTTTTATTTTTATTTGCATTTACATATATTTTGTCTTATCTTTTCTTCTATAAAATTGAAGATCAGAAGAGATTTGCAATTATTATCTGTTCGGTTTTTATGAACTTTACTCTAATGATTGTTATGGCAAATAAGTTTTTTTATAATTATGATGAAATTGTAATTCCTATTGTTTTATCCGTTATTCCATGGAGCATTAGTTTAATCATTCTTCGACAAATTGCAAGAAAAAATCCAAGTAAATTAAAGAAGAAATAAGCCCCCCCCTTTTTAATAAATTATCTTTTAGATTATGAAACAATCAAATTTGCTTGGTAAAACTCAGAAATTTGCCCCAAAAGACGAAGTCAGCCTTAATGCTCAGCTTTTAATCAGGGCTGGATTTATTCATAAAGAAATGGCTGGGGTTTATACTTTTTTACCACTAGGCTTAAAGGTTTTACGAAAAATAGAAAATATAATTCGTGATGCTATGCAGAAAGTTGGAGGGCAAGAATTATTCCCAGCAACCCTACAAGATAAATCGGCTTGGAAAAAAACAGACAGATGGGATGATAAAATAGTTGATAATTGGTTTAAAACAAAATTAAAAAATAACCAAGAAATAGGGCTTGGCTTTACCCACGAAGAGCCACTTACAAGCTTAATGACTAAATATATTTCGTCTTATAAGGATTTACCAACTTATCCATATGAAATTTGTAATATGTTTAGGAATGAGACAAGAGCTAAGTCGGGACTTTTAAGGGGTAGAGAATATTATTGGAAAGCACTCTACTCTTTTTCAAAGAATGAAGAGAAACATAATAATTTTTATGAAAAAATGAAAGGCGTTTATAAAGATATTTTTCAACAGGTTGGGTTGGGGAACAAAACTTATTTCACCTTTGCTTCGGGGGGAACTTTTTCAAAATATTCTCATGAGTTTCAGGCGATCTGTGAGGCAGGTGAAGATATTATTTATATAGATAAAAAGAAAAGTATCGCTATCAACAAAGAGGTTTATAGTGATGAAATTATAAAAGAATTAGGATTAATAAAAGAAAATTTAATTAAAGAAAAAGCGATTGAGGTTGGTAATATTTTTTCTTTGGGATATAAATTTTCAAAACCATTAGGATTAAAATATAAAGATAGAGATGGAAAAGAGAAATTTGTTTATATGGGTAGTTATGGAATTGGAATTTCAAGATTAATGGGTACGGTAGCAGAGAGTTATAATGATGACAAGGGGTTAATTTGGCCACGAGCAATTGCTCCTTTCCAAGTCCACTTAATAATGCTGGGGGGAGACAGTGACATTAAAGAAGTAGCTACTAAAATTTATCAAGATTTAGAAAATAAGAAGATAGAGGTTTTGTTTGACGATAGGGATCTCAGCCCCGGAAATAAATTTAATGATGCTGATTTAATTGGAATTCCTTATAAGCTAATAGTTGGCAGCAAAAACTTGAAAGAGGGGATTGTAGAGCTTGAAAATAGGACCACAGGGGATAAAAAAAAGATTAATATAGAAAATTTAATAGACGAAATTTTATTGACATTAAACAATTGATGCTAAGGATGTATACCCGAAATAGCATTGGGCATGCATCCTTCGGTTTGTTATCTTTTATTATGAGCGATAGAAAGAATAAACTTGTTATTGGTGTAGATGGTGGAGGCACAAAGACTGCCGCTATTTTAGCTGACTTAAATGGAAAAGTTATCGCTCAAGGATATACTGCTGGATCCAATATCGACAAACTTGGATTTGAAAAATCAATGGACAATATCTTAAAAGCGATAAAAATAGCATTGGGCGGGAATTTAGATTTAAATTCTCAAGAAGTTGGTTTTATCTATATTGCATTAGCGGGAGGAACTCAAAGAAACATAAAGCGGAGACAAGAAGTTGAACAATATATTAGCAAAAAATTAAACTTTTCTTTAATTTTAGTAGAGAGTGATGATGTAGCAGCTTTTTGTTCGGGGACAGATAAAAAAGAGGGGATTGTTTTGATTGCTGGTACGGGTTCCATTGCTGTTGGCTGGAAAGATTCAAAAAAGGTTATAGTCGGTGGTTGGGGACATCTTTGGTCAGACAAAGGAAGTGCTTTTTGGATTGGTAAAAAAGTGCTTCAAAAAGTCTCTCATTCTATTGATTCCAATATTCCTTCTTTGCTTAAAGATGAGGTTTTTGCAAAACTGAAAATCAAAGAAAATGGAGATTTAATGAATAGAATATATCAGCCAGATGCGATTCATTTGATTGCTTCTTTATCTTCTGTAACAGATTTAATAGCTGTAGATAAAAAA
>JAAXQB010000129.1 GCA_012329085.1 Methanosarcinales archaeon
ATCAGAGATTTTCTCATACGCTCATTCGTTCGAAAATCAGAGATTTTCTCATACGCTCATTCGTTCCGAATGAGCTTTCCGAATGTGCTTTCCGAATGAGCTTTCCGAATGAGCTATTGGAAATTTTTCTGAGTATAATAATACGAAAATTGGATATTTTACAAAACATATTTCTTTTTGAGAAACATGTATTTATAAATTATATACTAACGCTCGTTTGTTCCAAACGAGCTATTAAAAATTTTTTGAGTATATAATAGTTGTTCATTCTCCAACATAATAAATTTTACAAATTGTGTGCAAAAACGAGAAATTAGAAATTTCCATAGGTAATATAACATTATAAGTTATATATAACGCACATTCTTCTTCGGATCATGTGCTAATAAAAAATCATATTAACGCATTATATAAAATTAATATATATTTTTTATGAGTGCCACACCATAAAAGAATATATATTTGAAACTACCATTTAATATCAATTGATTTAATATCAATTAATTTACATTCATACATATCAGAAAGAAGGTGCTACCATATCATTAAATATCAATAAACTAGCTGATGCATATTTTACTCATGATAAAATTGTGCAACATCATATTAACTCCTACAACAAGTTCATAGAAAAAGGACTGCAAAAAATTGTTGATGAACAAGAGATAATTAAAACCGATTTTGAAGACATACATGTAAAACTTGGAAAAATAAGGGTAGAGAGACCAATCATAAAAGAAGCAGATGGTTCAAGAGAAGAGGTATATCCAAATTGGACAAGAGTGCGAAATCTTTCATATTCAGCACCTATATTTCTTGAAATGACTGTAGTAGATAAGGATGAAGAAGAAAAAACAACCGAAGTCATAATAGGGCAACTTCCTGTAATGATAAAATCAAATATTTGCAATCTTTCAGATAAAAGTGATGAAGAACTTATAAAGGCTGGAGAAGATCCACTTGACCCAGGTGGTTTTTTCATAATAAATGGGACAGAGCGAGTTGTGGTAACACTTGAAGATCTTGTACCAAATAAAATTCTTGCTGAAACCGATAAGCTTTATGGAGATAAAATAGAAATTGCAAAAGTATTTTCACAAAGAAGAGGATATAGGGCACTTGTAGTTGTAGAAAGAAATAGAAGTTCCATTCTTGAAGTGTCGTTTCCATCTATTAATGGAAAAATGAATTTTATAACACTTGTACAAGCACTTGGCATTGAAACAGATGAAGATATTGTAAAACTTGTTTCCTCGAATCCAAACATTATGAAGTATATGTTTGAAAACATCGAAGAAGCTAGCAAATCAGAAATATCTGAAGAAGATGAAAATAAATCTCCGCAAGAACTTGCTATTGAAAAAATAGGAATACATGTTGCAATTGGTCAAACAAAGAACTATCAAATAAAAAGGGCAGAGTATGTAATAGATAGATATTTACTTCCTCATATTGGCACCGAACCAGAAGATAGAATTAAAAAAGCACATTTCCTTGGAAGGATGGCAAAATACTGCTTTAAGATTGTGATTGGCGAATATTCTGGTATTGATAAAGATCATTATGCACACAAGAGATTAAAATCAACTGGTGATTTGATGGAGGATCTTTTTAGAGTGGCATTTAATCGATTTACAAGAGATGTTAAATACCAGCTTGAAAGAGCAAGCACACGGAATAGGGCACTCAATATATTAACGCTTATAAGAGCTGATGTACTTACAGACCGTTTGCAACACCCACTTGCAACAGGAAATTGGGTCGGAGGACGAGCTGGGGTTTCACAACTTCTTGATCGTACAGATCATATTTCAACGCTATCACATTTAAGGAGAGTAATATCTCCATTATCGCGTGCACAGCCTCATTTCGAAGCAAGAGATTTACACCCTACACAATGGGGCAGATTATGTCCATCTGAAACACCAGAAGGTCCAAATTGTGGGCTTGTAAAGAATTTTGCACAGTTAGTAGAAGTTTCAACAGGCATTAGTGATAAAGAAAATCTAAAAGAAATATTATATGAACTTGGATTGAAACCTATTATATTAAAAGCATCCATGGAAGAAATTGCAGGGATTAATGTATTTTTAGATGGAGAGCTTATTGGGCACCACGAGGAAGCTTCAAAATTTATAGATGGCGTACGAAAACAAAGAAGAAACGGTACTATAGAATATCAAGTAAATATCACAAAAGATAGAGAATTGAATGAGATTGTGATAAACTCTGATTCAGGTCGTGCAAGAAGACCACTCATTATTGTAGAAAATGGCATCCCTCTTGTTAAAGAAGAACATATTGAAAAATTAGGACCAGAATTTAAATTTGAAGATTTGGTAAAAGAGGGACTTATAGAATATCTTGATGCGGAAGAGGAAGAAGATGCATATATTGCAATGTATGAGTCTGACTTAAATGAAAGACATACTCACATGGAAGTAAATCCAAGTTTAATATTAGGAATTTGTGCAGGAATGGTGCCATATCCAGAACATAATGCATCCCCAAGAAATACAATGGGAAGTGCCATGATTAAACAATGTATTGGAGTTTCAAATTCAAATACAAAACTTAGACCTGATACAAGGGCACATGTACTACATTACCCTCAAAAAGCAATGACAGAAACAAGAACTTCTGGTGCAGTTGGGTTTGATGAAAGACCATCTGGGCAAAATTTTGTAGTGGCTGTAATGTCTTACGAAGGATACAATATTGAAGATGCATTGGTATTTAATAAAGGATCTATTGAAAGAGGGCTTGGAAGAAGTCATTTTTTAAGAACTTTTGAAGGCGAAGAACGAAGATACCCTGGAGGCCAAGAAGATAAGTTTGAAATTCCAGATTCTAACATCAAAGGTGCTAGATATGAAGATGCATATATGAATTTAGATGAAGATGGTCTTGTAAATCCAGAAACAGTAATTGGACCAAATGATGTACTTATTGGTAAAACAAGTCCACCGCGATTCCTTGAAGAGCATGCATCATTTGATATACCAGAAGAACAAAGACGAGAAAGTGCGGTAACAATGCGTTCAAATGAAAAAGGTATTGTTGATACCGTTATTGTAACTGAATCTATTAATGGAACTCGACTTGCAAAGATTAAAACACGAGATCAAAGAATTCCTGAAATTGGAGATAAATTTGCATCACGGCATGGTCAAAAAGGGGTTATAGGTCTTATTGTACCATACCAAGATATGCCATTTACAGAATATGGAATGGTGCCTGATCTTGTGATAAACCCACATGCAATTCCATCACGGATGACTGTTGGGCATGTTCTTGAAATGATTGGTGGAAAAGTAGGTTCACTTGAAGGAAGGCGTGTTAATGCTACTGCGTTTTCTGGTGAAAAAGAACAATCTTTAAGGGCAGCACTTGAAGCAAATGGATTTTCACATACTGGGAAAGAAGTCTTGTATGATGGAGTGACAGGAAAGAAAATACAAGCAAATATATTTGTGGGAGTTATTTTGTACCAAAAGTTACATCACATGGTCGCATCAAAAATACATGCAAGAGCAAGAGGACCGGTTCAGGTGCTTACAAGACAACCAACAGAAGGGCGAGTTCGTGAAGGGGGTCTTAGATTTGGAGAGATGGAACGAGATGTTCTTATTGGACATGGTGCTGCTATGTCATTAAAGGAGAGATTATTAGATGAATCTGATAAAGTTGTTGAACATGTATGTGAAAAATGTGGAATGGTTGCAACATACAATAGAGAGCAAAATGTTAAATATTGTACAAATTGTGATTCAGAAACAAATATTTATCCCGTGGAAATGAGTTATGCATTCAAATTGCTTCTCGATGAAATAAAAACACTTGGGTGTGCACCAAGACTTGAGCTTGAAGATGCAATATAAAATTAAGAGGAAATAGATGAACGATATACAATCCATACCAAAAAGAATTGCTTCAATTAAATTCGGTTTGATTTCTCCACAAGAATATAGAAAAATGAGTGTCACTCAAATAATCACTGCAGACACATATGATGATGATGGATTTCCAATCGATATGGGGCTTATGGATTTAAGGCTTGGAGTAATCGATCCTGGACTTAAATGCAAAACATGTGGAAGTAAGGCGGGGGAATGCCCTGGACACTTTGGACATATTGAACTTGCAGCCCCTGTAATCCATATTGGATTTAACAAGATAATTAGAAAGCTACTAAGAGGAATATGTAAAAAGTGTAGTAGAGTGCTTCTTAATCCTGATACAAAGGAAAAATACCTAAAGAAACTTGAAGATTTGGCGATTATGAAAACACTTCCGGACAATTTGATAAATGATATAAACAAGGAAGCTGCAAAAACAAAAGTTTGTCCATATTGTATGGAACCACAATCCCCAATAAAATTTGAAAAGCCATGTAAGTATTTTGAAAACGAAGAAGCATTATCTCCATCAGAAATTAGGGATAGATTTGAAAATATACCAAAAGAAGATTTAAAGGTTATTGGAATTGATTATAAAAATACAAGACCTGAATGGATGATATTAACCGTACTTCCAATTCCACCTGTAACAGTGCGACCCTCAATCACACTTGAATCTGGTCAAAGGAGTGAAGACGATCTTACGCATAAATTAGTGGATATTATTCGTGTTAATCAGAGATTTCAAGATAATCGTGAAGCTGGAGCACCACAATTAATTATAGAAGATTTATGGGAACTTTTGCAATATCACATAAATACATTTTTTGACAATGAAGCTTCTGGTGTTGCACCTGCAAGACATAGATCTGGAAGACCATTAAAAACTTTATCTCAAAGACTTAAAGGAAAAGAAGGGAGATTTAGAGGCAGTTTATCTGGGAAGAGAGTTAATTTTTCTGCACGAACTGTTGTGAGTCCAGATCCAAACCTTAGTATCAATGAAGTTGGAGTGCCTGAAAAAATTGCAGAACATATGACAATTCCAGTAAAAGTTACAAAATGGAATTTTGATGAAATGAAAAGGTGCGTTGAAAGACAAGGGGAAGTGTATCCGAGTGCTGTATATTTATTTAGACCTGATGGGAGGCGAATGAAAGTGCTTGATTCAAACAAGGAAGAACTTGCAGAAAAAATTGAAGTAGGATGGACTGTTGAACGACAATTGCAAAATGGAGATATTGTATTATTTAACAGACAACCTTCACTTCACAAAATGAGCATTATGTCTCATTTCATAAAAATACTGCCCGATAAAACTTTTAGATTAAATCCTTGTGTTTGTCCACCTTACAATGCTGATTTTGATGGGGATGAAATGAATATGCATGTACTTCAAACAGAAGAATCTCGTGCAGAGGCAAATATATTGATGCAAGTGCAAGAAAATGTACTATCGCCTCGATTTGGAGGTCCAATCATTGGAGGAATTCATGACCACATATCTGGTATATTTTTACTTACTAGAAATGAGAAGAGAATTTCTAAAATAAGCGCATTTGAACTTCTTAGAAAATCAGAAATAAGAGAACTTCCCAAACCATCATTTGTTGATGAACATGGCACTCCTTATTGGAATGGAAAACAAATATTTAGTCAAATTTTACCAAAAGGGTTAAATTTAAGATTTCCGTCAAAGGTAAATATTTGTGATGATTGTGTGCGAGGCACTTGTGATTGTGATACTTTTGTTGTAATTGAAGATGGCGAGCTTTTACGAGGTACAATTGATGAAAATGGAATTGGTGCATTTAAAGGTATTATAATTGAAACCATTATAAAACAATATGGCACGGATAGAGGGGCGCAATTCATAGACGATGTCACAAGACTTGCAATAAGAGGCGTTATGCGAACAGGTTTAAGTTTTGGAATCGATGATGAAGATGTTCCAAAAGTTGCTATGCAACAAATAAGCGAAGTGTTAGATGATGCTGTTAAAGATGTTGGACTCCTTATTAATGCATACAAAGAAAATGAGCTTGAACCATTACCTGGACGAACACTTGCAGAAACAATCGAGATGCGAATTATGCAAAGACTTGGTAAGGCAAGAGATCAAACAGGTACAATCGCAGGTTTACATCTTGGGCTTGAAAATTCAGCTGTGGTTATGGCAAAATCCGGTGCGAGAGGTTCCATGTTAAATTTAACTCAAATTGCAGCATGTGTTGGTCAACAAGCGGTTCGTGGGGCAAGAATTAAAAGAGGGTATGCTGGCAGAACTCTTTCACATTTTGAAGATGGAGATTTGTCTGCATCAGCACATGGATTTGTAAAATCAAGTTATAAAAGTGGATTGTCTCCAAGTGAATATTTCTTCCATGCAATAGGTGGCAGAGAAGGTCTTGTAGATACAGCAGTTCGTACTTCTCAATCTGGTTATTTCCAAAGAAGACTTGTTAACGCGTTACAAGATTTGGAAGTTCAAAATGACATAAGTGTGCGAGATACAAGGGGCGTTATCGTACAGTTTAAATATGGGGAAGATGGAATAGATACTACAAAGGGTGATTATAGTAAACCTGAAATGATTTATAAACTGGTTGAAGAAATTACAGGAAAAAAACGAGTGGTTTAAAATTCCCGATTGCCTACGGGAGAAAAGGCAGTCCGCCTTCGGTAAGGGCATTTTCGCAGAGAATGGCCGATAGCTTACAAATAAAAGACAAAAAATATGTATAAAAACAAATCTGAAACAATTGAAGAAATTATAGGAAAAAATCGAGAGGCTTAATATGGCAGTAAATGAAGCAACAGTTGATAATATGTTAAGCAAATTAAGTGATTTGCCTAAAAGTATGCTTGACACACTTAAAAAAACTGTAATCGAAACAGGTGTTACTAAAAAACAATTGGAAGAAATTATAACAATCATGGGCAAACGATATGAATACGCATGTGTGGCTCCAAGAGAATCTGTTGGTGTTATATCTGCACAATCCATTGGAGAACCTGGAACGCAAATGACTATGCGTACATTTCACTACGCAGGTGTTGCAGAAATCAATGTGACGCTTGGACTTCCAAGATTAATTGAAATTGTAGATGCAAGAAAAAATCCAAGCACTCCAATGATGACAGTTGCACTTGAAAAAGAGTATGCTTTCAATAAAGAAAAGGCACGAGGGGTTGCACAAGAGATGGAGAGTACGCACATCACACATCTTGCAAGTATATTTGAAGAGGTGGATGCAGATGGCGTAAGAATTGTGATTGATTTAAATATGGAATCTCTTTCAGAAAAAAAAATAACGCGTAAAGAAATAAAAGAGATTCTTGAAGAAAAACTTAAGGTAAAATTTGAACTCCATAAGAGAAATCAAATTTTAGCAATTCCAGATGCCCCTACATATAGAAGTTTATTGCAACTTGCAAAAAAAATTCGTAAAATCAATCTCAAAGGAATAGAAGAAATTAAACGAGTAATTGTTATTACAAGAGGTGAAGGGGAAGAATACACCCTTTTTACAGAAGGTTCTTCATTAGAAAAAGCACTTCAAATAAAAGGAGTGGATAAATCAAGAATATATACTAATAATATAAATGAAATATATGAAGTATTTGGAATAGAAGCTGCAAGAAATGCCATTATAAAAGAGGCAATGAGTACATTAGACGAGCAGGGACTTGCAGTTGATATAAGACACATAATGCTTGTTGCAGATATTATGACTTGTGAAGGCGAAGTTAAGCAAATTGGAAGACATGGAATTTCTGGAGAAAAATCAAGTGTATTTGCAAGAGCGGCGTTCGAGGTTACGGTAAATCATTTACTTAGTGCAGGAATGAGAGGAGATTCAGATCCGCTTAATGGTGTGACTGAAAATATAATTGTTGGGCAACCAATAAAGATGGGAACTGGAAATCTTAGTTTAATTGCAAAAAAATATGAAAACCCCAATGCAATTGAGGCGGAAGATATATCTTTGAATGAAGAGTGTTCAATAGAAGATTAAGTTTGATAATAAGCTATTACAATTTTCCCCATTTCATTAAAAGAATGAATATTAAGTGCATAATTTCATAAATTATATTGCACTAAAAACAATAAAAGAAACAGAGGATTAAAATGGAAAATAATGAAACAAATATAGATGCAACTAATTCTAAATTGGAATCTGTTGAAAATGATAGTACAATTGAAGAAGAATTCGATAGAATTGTAATCGAAAGAAAAAGTTCAAAAAATAATATTGATGCTGGAATTCAATCAAAAGCATATATTGATAAAGTCTTAATTAAAGTTATACGAACTGGTTCTGTAATTATTGGATCAAAAAATACAATTGAATCAGCATCTAATGCAAAGTTAGTAATACTTGCATCAAATTGTCCAAAAGATACAAAGTTGAAAATTGAACAATCTGGTACCACGATATTAGATTATTTAGGCACAAACACAGAACTTGGTGCTGCAT
>JAAXQB010000124.1 GCA_012329085.1 Methanosarcinales archaeon
TGACCATTATTAATAGTAAGTGTTCCAGCATTAGTTACTTCTAATTCACAACATGTAAAACTCGCTGTACTACCTGTATTTGTTGAGTTGAAATTACCTGAGATAATTGCTTTTTTGGTATTATCTGGCGCACCATTATCCCAAGTAAACCCGTTAAAAGTTGTAGTTGTTGCACAACCACCTGCTGGAGTACCAACAACCTTTACATCATCTATTGATAATGGTGGATCAGCTACAGTAGCATTATCTGTAAATTTAAAACCAAAACGTAAATCTGCTTGATTATCAAAATTCACATTGGTAAGTGTAACTTGATTCCAAGAGGTACTGCCATTCATAGCAACGCCAACTGCTGCCCAAATAGTACCGCCATCTGTACTGTAATATGCTTCACCTGTACCACCATCATCTAACCAATAAAAAGAGAATTCTACACCTGTATAACCTGTTGTTACTATTACTGAAGACATTTCTGTAAAAACGGATTGTCCGTTACCCGCTAAATAATTTGCATTCCATTCATTAAAATTTAATGGAGACCCAAAAAATGTACCGACACCGCCAGCAGAATTTACATGTAGGTAATTTCCGTTTAGTGAAGTAATGCTAGACCCTATTTGATAAGGTGTGTTGGGAATTGGGAATGGAAGGATACCAAGGAGAAAATAACTACCGCCAAGATAATCATTAGTAACCACAAAATCAAAATCACACCCAGAAGTACAACCACCATTATCACCACTAACCAAAGTCCAATTCCCAGAGCCGCTTTCGAAATCATCAAAAAATAGTTGTGTTTGTGCTTGTATTTGTATGCTTACTATTATAAATAGTATGAAAAAGTAGATTTTATTCATGTTGTTTAGTTTAAATAGCTGTGTTTGTGTTGTTTTAACGGGGAAATAAGGTGTAATATAGTAATTATTATTGATTTAGCAAATAATAATCTAAATTATTCAAGGCAAACTCATACTTTTACACCTTAAATCCGCAAGAATTTAAAGGCTATTGAAAATAGTTTTTTGTTTTAAAAAACTATTTTAATACTATTTTTTCAGTAAATACTTTATTATTCTTTGTTACTTTTACAAAGTATAAGCCTTTACTGTGCTTAGATAAATCTATTGTGTGATTCATTAACTCTGCTTGTGATTGGTAAATTTGTTTACCTGTAATATCAAAAATAGCAATGCTTAAATTATCATCAGATGTAATATTTAATATGTCTGTTGTTGGATTTGGATACATTGCAATATTATTTAATACTAAATCGTTAACACTGTTTGTTTGATCACAGATACCTGCAACCGTACAATTTCCGTTTCCTACACAGATATAATTTGCTTGTGTTATTGTTACAGGGCTATTACTAAAATTTGGATTTGTAGCAACCATTTGTACAGAGTAAGTTCCTGCTTGGGTAAATGACATTGTTGGATTTTCTGATGTAGCATCAGTAAAATTTTGGAATGAATGAAAACCATTAGGGGAAACTAACCAAGAGTATGTAGTGCCATCTGTTGCATTGTTTGGTGTTGTTAAGTTTGTAAAGTTAACAAATTGATTTACTGCTACATTATTTCTAGGGCTTGCTGTAAAACAAGCGTCTAAGGCAGGTGCATCGGTTACGGTAATATAATCCGTTTTTGTTTCGGTAACGCTACTTGGTGTAAAGTCTGTATTTGTAACTGTTAATGCTGCTGTATATAAACCAGCATTATCAAAACTAACTTCAGGATGTACAGAAGTTGCATCAGTTCCATTTAAGTAAGTAACGGTATTTGGTGTAAATGACCATGCAAAAGTAGAACCAATAATTGGTTGTGATGTGTTTGTAAAAGTGAAAGTATCATCGGTTGTTCCTGTTTGTGTATCTACAATAAAATCTGTTGTAATGTCTGTAGCAATTTCTCTAAACCATTTTCCTGAATAAGTATGTGTACTGTCAGATAGGGAGTCAACATAAGTCATCACTGGTCCTTTAACACCATCTACAAACCAATAATATGAATTATCAGTCGTTGTTACTGTTGCTATTGGAGTTCCGTTATAATATAATACAACATTAAATGATTCTTGTATGTGAACTCTTAACGCATTTGGATAAATAATATGAGGTAATCTTAATTGTCCCCAACCATCAACATTAAAAGAGTATTGCCCTTGTTCTATTTTTGTAGGGAATCCAGAAGTATCACCTTCTCCTTTATATAAAGAAGCAATAGAAGTTCCATAAGTAAAATCATACGGATATAATTCTAATGGAGCATCTACCTCATTCACATCTTGGTATTTATACCAAAGTGTTGTTGTACCATCAGATACATAAGCTCCAGATCTTTTCCATTCTGTTCCACCATTAGTATCAAAATAAAAATATCCTTGTGGGTTTCCGTTTAATTGTTCTGCAAGGTCTGTATTTGGAACATCAACAACATTTGGTAAACCAGTTGGAGACAAATAATTATAAACTTCTTGTGACCCTGCTTCTGTTTCTCCTGTAAAATCCCACACAACATTTGCTCCAGATGGACCAACATTGAAATTAGCATCTACATCAAATATATTTTGAAATGTAATATTATCTCCAACAGCAAAAGCATTAGCACTTGTGATTGTAATTTGAGAAAACCCAAAAGAAAAAGAGAAAAGACTTAATAGTAATAGTGTAATTTTTTTCATGATTGTAAATTATTTATTATAACTACAATTATAGGTAAAAAGATAATAATTACATAAAAAAACATGTACGGATTTAGAAATTCACACATATTTTAATAAAAAATAAACATAAACATCTGATAATCAGTTGATTTTAATTTTTAACAGGAAGTGCTATATTAATAAAAAATTTGTAAAATTAGTGTGTAATTTGTGTTAAAACAGATAAATCAATTATCTATTAACCTGAGTTCGACCTAATATTTGTTTATTCTTTAACCCGAATTATTCACAAATTTTTTATTAATATACCACTTTCTATTTCAAAATACGCTAAATAAATTTGAAATAGGTTGTATAAGTCAGAACATGGTACGGTACATTAGATTATTTTATTGGTTGTCAAATTTATTGTTATGAATCTTTCATTTCTTTAATTTGTTGTTTAAAAAACGAAGGTGTTACACCTGTTGTTTTTTTAAAAAAAAGATTGAATGTAGATTTACTTTTAAATCCTACACGATTTGAAATTCCTTCAATAGAGTAATTATCATAATCTGAATTTGTCAATAAGACAATAGATTCTTTTATTCTACATGAATTTATATACGAATTAAAATTTAAGTTAAATTCTGAATTGATTATATGTGATATATATGATTTATTGGTGTTTAATTTATTGGATATTTTGGTTATAGTCAACTCTTTATCTTCATATATTTTTTCAGTATCCATCAATTCTGAGAGCCCTTTTAATAGTTTCTCTTTTAAATCATTTGATAATAATTCTTTTTGGTCTTCATTAGAAACATCTATCAAGATAGTTTTATTACCAACTTCAATTTGTTTATGATTTTTTAAGACATTAAGAGATACATCTTTTTCAGACTCTATTAATTCTAAATTCTTTTGAACTAATTCTTTGTAGGCTTGTTTTTTTTCTTTATTCTGAATAAGAATAATTACAACAAAAGCTAACAATGTCAATAAGCCAAAAATTAATAGTTTTAATATTTTACTTTGAAATACACTTTCGGAATTTAATAATTTTATTTTTTGATTTTTCTTTTCGGTTTCATACTTGATATTTAGTTGACTAATTACTTTTAATTTTTCATTATTAAATATACTATCTTTTAATATTGTGAATTTTTTAAAATAGCTATATGCTTTTTTGTACTCATTATTAATTAAGTGTAAATTGGATAATTTTTTATAATTTTTTTGAATGTAGTCTTGTGAGCTTATTATTTTAGCGTGTTCAATACTTTTATTAAAGTATAAATTAGCCTTTTTATAATTCCTTTTTTTAAAATAAATATCACCTAAATTGGTGTACACATCGGCAAGACCATAATTATCATTAATGCTTTTTAGTGTTTTTTCGGCCTCATAAGAATACTGAATTGCACGATCATACTTTTCTTTTAAAAAATGTATTCTACCTATATTAGCCTTACTATATGCTATACCTTGATTAAAGTTTAAGTCTTCAAATAGCTTTAGAGATTTTAGATAATGTACATACGCACTTTCATAATTTTCCAGATTTTTATATACATCGCCAATATTATTATTTGTCGCTGCTATTCCTACTTTATTATTAGATTTTTTATAAATATTTAATGATTTTAAATAGTATTCTAAAGCTTTGGGGTATCTTTTTTGCCTAACATAGATACTTGCGATATTATTAGAGCTTGTAGCTTGTGCTTCAGTATAATTTACTTTTTCTGCCATTTTAAGTTCCTTTAAAAACAACTTATTGGCTATTTCAAAATTTGAATTTTTATACTTAATAACAGCTATTCTTTCAATTGTATTGATAATATTTATAGTGTCGGATAACTCATTATAAAATTGAAGTGCTTCAGTATAGTTAATAGTTGCATTTGAAAAATTTTCTTGTAGGTAATTAACATTCCCTAGTGCATACAGTACTTTTGCCTTTTGTTTTTCATGTTCTACTTTTTGCAAAGCTTTTTTAATATATGTTTTAGATGAATCAAGTTTGTTATCACTTAAATAAAGAGCTGCTATTTTTAAAAGTGAGTTGATATATGTACTATCTTTTTGCTTTGTTAACTTATTTTTCATTATAGTAATATCACTTCTTTCTTGAGAGAAAGAATGCGTAAAGGCAACGTAAATAAATAATATTAGTATTTTTTTCATTTTAAAATAACTTAAAATTAACACAAATGTTAATTACAAAAACAGATAATCAGCGTAAAATTACTTAATTTTTTATTTTATTTTAATAAATTAGCCTTAAAAATTAAGTTCCATCACAAGTTTAATGTTATTATTTGGTTCTACTAAAAATTTAGTGGAAACCTTATTTTAGCCTTAAATCTGAATTATTCACAAATTTTCTATTGCAAAGCCAAACTATCTGCTATAATTGAAGATGCTCAAAATTGAGCTAACAATTACTCATTCATTTTATATTTGTTTTTGTATTCGTGAACCACTTCGTTAGGTTTCTATTGGTATTTTGACTTTTCATAACAAAAAACCTATGAATAATAATACGGGTTAATATCATATTTGTTCATTTTTTTATTAATAAAAAACGAACCAAGCTCAAAAAATATTTTGGATAAGCTTACGAAACCTCATCGTTAAACTTACTGAACTTTGTGTTTTTTGTAGTTGTATTCGGTTTTATCAAACAATTACAAACTAGTCAACTACAACTGTAATTCTATGTGGTTTTAAACCATTTTTAAAAGTTTCTAAATCCGATTCTGAAATAATAATAAAAGCACTATTTACGTATTTATTTTGCTCAATAATCGATGCTTCTATAAAAGGTAAATTATCTATTTGAGTAAATTCTTTTAGATGAATCACATGATGTTTGGCGGTTTCTAACGAATCTGGACCTCTAAAATCCCATAACAGTCTAATTTTTCTCATGTGGTATTAAATCATTTTTAAAACTTGTTCTAAATCAGCTATTAAATCTTCAACATCTTCAATACCTACGCTTAAACGAATTAATGATTCGGTTATTCCAATTTTTAAACGTTCTGGTTCTGGTATAGAAGCATGTGTCATTGTTGATGGATGATTAGCTAAACTTTCAACTCCTCCAAGAGATTCGGCTAAAGTAAATACTTTTAAGTTTTCTAATAATTTGAATGTTGATGTTTGTGATTCGTCTTTTAATTTAAACGAAAGCATTCCTCCAAAAGAGCGCATTTGTTTTTTTGCTACTTCATAGTTTGGATGTGATTTTAAACCTGGATAATATACTTGTTTCACTTTATCGTGAGCTTCTAAAAATTCCGCTACAGCTAAGCCATTAGACGAATGTCTTTCCATTCTAATTGCTAAAGTTTTTACACCTCTAAGTGCTAAAAAAGAATCCATTGGGCCAGTAATTGCTCCTGCTGCAAATTGTATGAATTTTAATTGCTGATGTAATTCATCACTATTTAACATTAAAGCTCCCATGACCAAATCGGAATGACCACCTAAATATTTGGTAGCTGAATGCATCACAATATCTGCTCCTAAATCTAACGGATTGTGAATATATGGTGTTGCAAATGTATTATCAACTGCCGAAATTAAATTATGCTCTTTTGCTATTTTAGTAATTGCGGCAATATCTGCAATTTTCATTAGTGGGTTTGTAGGTGTTTCTAACCAAATCATCTTGGTGTTTTTGGTAATTGCTTTAGCTACATTTTCAGGATTATTCATATCCACAAAAGTAAATGTCAATCCATATTTTGAAAATATTTTGGTAAACATTCTGTATGTTCCTCCATACAAATCATCACCTGCAATAATATGATCATTAGGACTAAATAAACGAATTACACAATCAATCGCAGCTAAACCTGAACCAAAAGCCAAGCCGTGTTTCGCATTTTCAATAGATGCAAAAGCGTTTTCTAAAGCATCTCTAGTAGGGTTTTCACCTCTTGAATATTCATAACCCTTATGTTTTCCTGGACTAGATTGTACATAGGTTGAAGTTTGATAAATAGGAACCATTACAGCTCCTGTTGCTGGATCATGTTTTTGTCTGCCGTGTATTACTTTTGTGTTGAATTTCATGTTTGTTTGTTGGTATTTATGATACAAATATAATAATATAGATGTATTAAAGCGTGTTTTTATAGTGATTTATTACTAAGGGCTGTTTTCTACAACTCATCATCAAAATAATACAATTGAGTAATACAAACTCAAGTTTCGGAGTTGTTAATTAGTTGATATTCAGTAAATTACATTGTCAAAAAAGTTGCATAATTTGATGTAAATTATTAATTTTGTGATAGTTACAAGATAAAACTAAACTATCAAAAAATGCAACATAATAAAGGTAAAAAAAATCTATCAGAAATTAGTGATTATTGCACTAAAACATCAGAAATAGCAAAAATATCTAAAATTTTTCTTAGAGAATTTAATCTATCATATATAAATTCTTTATTTTCAA
>JAAXQB010000072.1 GCA_012329085.1 Methanosarcinales archaeon
ATTACGCCCATTCGTTCGAAAATCAGAGATTTTCTTAAACTCATTCTGAAAAGTTTGAGTGATTACGCTCGTTCGTTCGAAAATCAGAGATTTTCTTAAACTCATTCTGAAAGAATGAGTGATTACGCTCATTCGTTCGAAAATCAGAGATTTTCTCATACGCTCATTCGTTCCGAATGAGCTTTCCGAATGTGCTTTCCAAATGTGCTTTCCGAACAAGATGCCGAATAACGATTATTCTATTCGAGAATGAGCGTTGAAGAAAATGAGTTGGAGAAATTTCCAATTTTTTGCATTCGATTTTTCTATTACTCTACTATTAAATATCAAAAAACTCTTTCAAACAGACATACTGACATTCATTATTAATTTACGCCCCCATCCTTTATAATTATATCTTTCATTATAACGACTTCATGTCCATTTTCCATACAACTTTTTATAATATGTGAACCAATAAATCCTGCATCACCATTTAATATTATTTTCAACATCACAACAACTCCCTCTTCATAAACATTTTCAACCACGCTTTCATCTCTTTTCCAACTTCTTTATCCTCCGAACCTAACTCGATATTCGCTTTAAGCCAATCTAATTTATTCCCAATATCAAATCTCCTCCCAGGATAAATATGTACATAAACATCTTTCCCATCCAAAACCATATTTCTCAGTGCATCTGTTATTTGAATCTCTCCACCATATCCACCTTTTAAATTTTTCAAATAATCAAAAATATCTGAAGTTAGAATATATCTTCCAATGATTGCAAGATTTGAAACTGGTACTTCTGGCTTTTCAAACATATCTTCTATTCTATAAATGCCGTCTCCAATCTTATCACCTTTGATAATCCCATGATGTCCCGCCCTTTCAATTGGTATCTTTTCTATGGCTATTACGGGTGATTTAAATTTTTCAAATGTATCCATCAAAATTTTAGTACAATTTGGAGTTGTTATATTATCTCCAAGGAGTAATGCAAAATGATCATCTCCCACAAAAGCCTTAGCATATTTCACTGCATCCCCCAACCCATTTTGTTCTTTCTGTCGAATAAAAAATATATCAAGCTCCTCAAGAATTTCCTCTAATTCATCCACATAATTATTCTCTTTATTTACTTTATATTTATCAAAATGATCCTCTATCGCCCTTTTCTGTGTCCCAGTTATAATTAGAATCTCATTTATACCAGAAGAATAAATCTCCTCAACAACATATTGTATAACTGGCTTATGAACAACTGGAATCATCTCTTTGGGCTGTGCTTTGGTAATTGGCAAAAACCTTGTTCCTAAGCCTGCTGCCGGGATTACTGCCTTCTTAATCATTCTCGCACCCCATATTCACCAATCATATCTTCATTGATGTCATCTATTGCTTTTAACAATCTCACTTCTTGATGCTTTTCTGCAAATTCGATAAAGCTCTTTAAATCCTTGGGCAAACATTTCCCTCCGAATGCTTTGCCATGAACAGTCCCATACATTCTAATTCTTGGATCCAATCCAACGATATCTGCAACTTTCTGGGAATCAATTCCTACTTTCTGACAAATCAAAAATATTTCATTCCAATAAGAAATTTTAGTTGCCAACATGCAATTTGAAGCGTATTTTACCATCTCTGCTGTTTTCAAACCAACTCTGAACATTGGTTTATTTAAGGGTTTATAAAGTTCTTCTAAAATATCTCCAGATTTTTTATCATATTCGCCTATGACAATTCTATCTTCTGTAAAAAAATCTCTTTTATATCCTTCATCTTTTGTCCATGTATTGGCAATTTCTGTTAAAAATTCTGGATTCATGCATATTCCTACATCTTTTCCAATATTATTGTATTTTTTCAATATTGGGATTATTATGTCTTCTGTTGTAGTTGGGACAACAGTACTTTTTATTATAATTAAGTGGTAGCTGTTTTTATCTTTTAGTATTTTTGCAATTTCTTCAGTTGCCGAAATAATATAACTCGAATCAAAGCCATTTGTATATGGAGTTGGAACGCAAATAAAGCTTATTGATGTATTTTTAATTGCGTATTCTAAGTTTATGGTTGCATTATGATTCTTTTTTAATTCTTCTACCCTATTTGAATCTATATCGTAAAATATCACTTCGTGTCCTAATGTTTCAAGACCTGTACCAATGATTGTTCCAATCACGCCACTGCCTATTATACTGATTTTCATTATTTTTGACATATTAACTCCTTGTATAAATTAATTGTTTTGTTTATTATATAGCCTCATATGCAATTATTCACCATTAAATTTTTTTCGTTCAACCATATTTCTATGAAATTTTTCAAGCTTGCTACATATAGAATTTTAAGATAGTTTCCCTGGCAAAATTAACTCTATTTTTATCATATTAAAATTTAACTGTTTTATAGTAAAGTGCTATAAGTTGCAGCCAATTTTTCACCCTGTGCACGCGCATTAAATTCCATTTCCATATGTTTTCTCCCTGTTTGCAACATATGCTGCCATTTATTCGGATTGTTTACTAACCATAATAGGTGTTTCAATAGCCCATCTGTATCTCGTTCCTCTGCCAGCAAACCGGTTATTCCATCTTTGATTACATTAGGAATATCGCAATGTGTAGTGCTGACTATTGGTATGCCAGTGGCTGCCATTTCAATAATGGTTACAGGCGCTCCACCTTCAGTATCCCCCTTAATAGAAGTAACACTAGGAGATATAAAAACATGGTGCTTATATGCTTCCTCAAATAAAACCGTATGTGGTTGATATCCTAAAAAGCGAATTTTTGGCTGTAAATTATACTCATCTATTACTGTCATAATCTTTTGTTTCTCGTCCTGGCTTCTTTTTTCACTATTGGCATCTCCGATTATAGTAATTTCTATCGGCACTTTATGTTGTAAATGTCCTAATGCTTCTAATGCGTATGGAATGCCTTTTTTCTCTCGAAATGATGCAGCAATAAACACGCGTAATGGTTTGGATGAATTCCACACTCGCGGATTAAAAGCAATTTCATCAACTCTAATGCCCAAATGATGCACCTGCACTTTGTGTTGTGGGCAACCCAATTGGACAAGGCATTTTGCCATGTGCGGTCCTTCGCAAAGAATGAGATCTACATGTTTAAATAAGTTATTATAACGCTTGTGCCAACGGGAATCAACTGTTGGTAACATGTTCACATCCACACCATAAAAAGTTACTATATGTTTTATACCTGCTTTTTTCACTGCTCCCATGTCTGCCCAACCAATATTGCCGAAATGTGAATGCACTATTTGAATTTTATGTTTTTTTATCTGTGCGGTTAAAAAGCCTAAATGTTGGCGTACGCGTAACATGCGTAGTCCTTTATCCCAATAGTAACGCCAACGTGCCAACTCGTGAAGTGAGTGAATATTTGGCACCATAAACTGATTGAGATTTTGTGTTATTTCACAAACAATGTGTGATTCTACTGTTTTAGGCAGATATTTAACTTGGTTGTACATCCATGTCTGAGTTTGCGGTAGCCAAACTGGGTGACTGTGAATGACTTTGATTTTATGATTATTCACGAATTTTTCCTCCATAACTTTATCATGTCTATAGTTTAAAGGTTAAAACAATTATTATGCCTAAATCTTTTAATACTTTTCTATTTATTTATTTATTTGAATATTATGATCTTAGTTCTCTCAATAATTCAAATACTTCCTTATATAAATTCCTATCTAATACAAACAAGATTCCTGCATAACTTGCTATACCAATAATCACAGAGGATACAAGTATAATCAAATTACCCACTCCTAAATTATTCTCCATAAAAAGAGATAGTGCAAATATAATTCCTCCCATTCCTATTGCTGACAAAGATATTGATTTAAACTGCTTGATAAAATGAGTAAATTTGAGATCAATAAGCTTGAAGGGAATGGCTAAAGCAGGATATAATAACAAGAATGCTGCAGTAGCGTAAGCAATGGTTACTCCCTCCACTCCCCAGCGAAGCCCTAAAACAATTGCCGGGACAATAATAGATACAGAAAATAATCCCCAACGGAACATAATATCAGCTCTTCCCTGTGATTGGTAAATCCACCCCACGGTAGTGCCTACGGACTGAATCAATCCTATTAGAGCAAAAACTTGAAGTAAAAAGATAGATCTCTCCCATTGGGGACCAAAAACCACCATAACGAACTGAGGGGCAAGCGCCAAAAGTCCGATCATTAACGGAAAAGTTATTGCAGCAATATAACGAGTAGCTCTTATGTAAGCATAACGCACTCTCTCTTTATCCTCCTGGATAGAGGAGAGGCTGGAAAAC
>JAAXQB010000028.1 GCA_012329085.1 Methanosarcinales archaeon
GAATGCTTTTTTCATTATATACCTCTGCATTCTTCTAAAATGGGTAAAAAAATTGGTTTTTATGAAAGCAAGAATGACTTTACAAATAAAATAAGTGAAACATTATTGCGTTTACCATTACATACCAACTTAAAAATTAAAGATATAGAACACATAGTAGAAAATATTAAAAAATTCTTTAATAATTGAAACAAATATTATACATAACAGTTCTGGTAATACTAAATTTTTCTTGTACAAAAGAAAAAAAAGATATTTATATAAAAACAATAGAAACTGGAGCAAAATATAGAATAAACGATATTTATTTTTTGAATAAAGACAAAGGTTTTGCAGTAGGTGGAGACAAATATTTTGAAGGAAACATTATAGAAACAAAAGACGGAGGAAATACTTGGAGTATTGTAGAAAACTCTAGAATTAGCTCACATAGTGAAGTGAAATTACAAACACTTCATTCAATAGATTTCTTGAATGATAGCACTGGGCAAATTGTAGGCTTTGGTGGTAAAGTTTTAAGAACAGAAGATGGTGGTAAAACTTGGATTTCTATATTAAATGGTTCTTGGAGTCATTTTATACAGATAAAAATGTTTTCCCTACAAAAAACACTTATTGTATCAAAAGGTGCATTATTTAAGTCTTCAGAATTTTGGTATAATTATGATATTGAAGACTTTTCTTTTACCCTTAGCGACATAGAAATTACTGCAAATAATACTGCTTATTTAGTTGGGTATGGTTTTGTAAAAAAATCTATAGATAATATGCAAACATGGAAAACTTTAAACATAAAAGGAGATTTTTTTTACGATATAGATTTTGTAAACAACAACACTGGTTTTATGTGTGGGTGGCAAGGAGGTATTTATAAAACAGTAGATGCTGGAGAAACATGGCAAAAACTTCACCCTGTAAATTCTGCTTTTTCAAAAAGATACCACTTCGAGAATTTAGATTTTATAGACGAAAATACTGGAGTAGTGTGTGCTTATAATGGCGAAATTTTATATACCAAAAATGCAGGAAAAACATGGCAAAAAATAAAAATAGATAATAAAACAGACTTCCATTCTATTTATTTTTATGATAAAAACACAGTATTTGTAGGAGGAAGTGAAGGAGAAATATTTGAAATTAAATTATAAAAAAGGCATTTTGCTAACAATTGCTTTCACTCTCTTTTTTCTAATCTGTATATAAATTTCCGAACCAGGTTTTCTAAAAAGAATACTTACATAGCCCATTCCTATAGCTTCGCTTAAAGAAGGAGATTGAGTGCCAGAAGTTACAATTCCAATTTCATTTCCTTCGGCATCTACTATTGGGTATCCTTGTCTTGGTATTCCTCTATCTATCAATTTAAAACCAACTAATCTTCTTTTAATTTTTTCTTCTTTTACCTTTTTTATTATATCCGAAGCAGTAAAGTCATGATTCATTTTTGTTATCCAAGCTAAGCCTGCTTCAATAGGATTTGTGTTGTCATCTATATCGTTTCCATAAAGACAAAAGCCTTTCTCAAGTCTTAAAGTATCTCTTGCTGCCAAACCAATTGGCTTAATATTATATAATTTTCCTGCTTCAAAAATTTTATTCCAAATTTCTACCATCTTATTTGCAGGCGCATAAATTTCTATACCTCCAGAACCTGTATAACCAGTTGTTGCAATCAATACATTTTCTACACCTGCAAAAGTTGCTGTTTGGTGAGTGTAAAATTCCATCTTAGAAAGATTAATATCTGTAAGACTTTGCATAGCTTCACAGGCTTTTGGTCCTTGTATTGCTAAAAGTCCTGTACTATCAGAAACATCTGTCATTTCTACACCAAAGGTGTTGTTTTCTTTTATCCAACTCCAATCTTTCTCAATGTTTGAAGCATTTACTACTACTAAATATTCTGTTTCATATTTTTTGTAAATTATCATATCATCAATAATACCGCCATTAGTATTCGTCATGCAGGTATATTGAGCTTTGCCATTACTAAGAATAGAAGCATCATTTGTAGCAATTTTCAAAAGAAGATCTAAAACTTTTTCTCCTTTCAATATAAATTCACCCATATGTGAAACATCAAAAACCCCTACACTATTTCTTACACAAAGATGTTCTTCTTTTATAGATGAATAAGACACAGGCATTTCGTAAGCTGCAAAGGGAATAATTTTTGCACCAAGATTACTATGAATATTGTATAAAGCTGTTTTTTTCATTGTTCTTTAGTTTGGTTAATTGTTTATTTGTTGCAAAAATAACAAATACAAAAGAACTATTGAATTATAAAACCATAAACAGAATAACTGAAAAATAACATATTAATTCATATAAAATACTTTAAAAAATAGAATTTACTTAAATTTGAACTCACAACTATATAAAATGGAAGAAAATACACTAATTAGTAGAAAGAAAATCAATAAAAAATTATCGAATATTCTTAAAGGAGAAGATTTTTTAAAAATAATTGAAACTGTTCCAGATTTAAAAATTGAATACGATATTGCTCATAGAGAAGAGTATCAAAAGCAATTAGAAGCCTTCCTTTCTGAAGAAAGAATAGATGAAGAAACAAAGAAGCTAATTAAAAACTCAGAAACCGATTTTAAATTTACACTAGATGAAGATACTCATCGTTTCAAAGAATTATATACTATTTTCTTAGAAAAGAAAAAGGAGCAAAAAAAGATTTTAGCAAAAAAAGAAGAAGATAATTTTAACGCCAAGTCTAAAATAATAGAAGACTTAAAAGAATTAACAGAAAAAGAATTCAATAATTTTGGCGAAATGTTTGCGAAATTTAAAGATTTACAAACAAATTGGAAAAAAATAGGTGATGTAAATAAAGCACGATTTCAAACATTGCAAACAGAGTATAGTCATTTGATGGATAAGTTTTTTTATAATGTGAATATTCATAAAGATTTGCAAGAATACAGTTTTGAAAAAAATAAAATTCAAAAAGAAAAAATTATTGAAAAACTAAAGGAACTTACAAAAGCAGATTCTATAATTCAACTAGAACATTATATAAAGAAATATCAAAAAGAATGGGATGAAATAGGACCAACTTTTCAAAAAGATTGGGAAAACATCAAAGATGAATATTGGAATACCATAAATGATATTTATGCAAAAATAAGAAAACATTATCAAGTAATTAGAGAAAAACAAAAAGATTCTATATTAAAAAAAGAAACTCTTATTGAAGAATTGAAAACAAAGATTGAAGAAGTAAAAGAAAGTAAGTCTCCAAAAGAATGGACAGAAATATCTAATAAAGTAAAGGAATTACAACAAGCTTGGAAAAAAACTGGTTTCTCTAAAAAAGCGAAAGACGATGAACTTTGGGGAGTTTTTAGAGAGTTATCGAACCAGTTTTTCGATTATGTAAAGGAATTATATGACAAACTAAATATAAAAAGAGATGGTTTTGAAGAAAAAAAACTACAACTTATAAAAAAAGCAAAAGAATTAAAAAATTCTAAAGAATGGCGAGAAACAACTAATAAATTTTTAAAATTGCAAGAAGACTGGAAAAAAATTGGTTCACTTAAACCACAAAAAGAACATAAACTTTGGAATAAATTTAGAGGAAATTGTGATGAATTTTTTACTACAAAAAAAGAATTTTTTAGCACATTAGACGAAAGACAAGAAGAAAATTTAAAACAAAAAAACACCATTGCCAAAGAAATAGAAGAATCTGAAAATAAAGAAAAATTTACAGAAAAAGTATTAGCTTGGTGGGCTATGGGTCATGTACCAAAAAAAGAAATTAGAAAAGTAAACGAAGACTTTAAAAAAGCTATAGCTGCCAATAAAAA
>JAAXQB010000158.1 GCA_012329085.1 Methanosarcinales archaeon
ATTGGAATTTATAATAAGGAGTTTTGAAAAATGAAATCCACTCCCTTAACTATTCTTTCATTTTTCAAAATGGAAAAAATCAAATTTATTATTAATTAGGAATACCTAACTAATGAAAGAAGCGAAAAATATTTTTTGAACCCACATTAAAGATTTTAAATTTTAATATGGCATAATTTATATTAATTTTACCAATTGGGTGGCAAAGGTATTGCAATTGCATAACCACTTTTAAATAGATTAGGCGTGTAAATATAAATTATATATTACAATTATAAAAAAAGTATAGTTTAATTCGCACATAAAGAAATAAAAATTACGAAAATAAATAGAATAAACAAGATAATGCTCATTCGTTCCGAATGAGCTGTCGAAAATCAAAGATTTTCTCATACGCTCATTTGTTCCGAATGAGCTGTCGAAAATAAAAAATTTTTTTAAGTCATAAATTAAAAATTTATAGCTGTTTTAAATAATACTTAAAACAAGTATATATAAATACAAATTATATACAAAAATAAAATTTATTTTGATAAATACGAAGTTAAAAATATGAAAGCCATAATTCTTGCAGCAGGAGAAGGAGTTAGACTCCATCCATTCACAATAAATCAACCCAAATCAATGGTTGAAATCGCAAATAAGCCTATTTTAGAATATGTTATAAATGCACTATCACATAATGGCATAAATGAGATAATACTTGTAATTGGCTTTAAAAAAGAGCGAATCATGGATTATTTCAAAGATGGTATTGATTTTGGAGTGAATATTACATATGTGGTGCAATCTCAACAACTTGGAACTGCACATGCAATAAAACAAGTAAGGCCACATATAAATGATGGTTTTTTAGTGCTTAATGGTGATAATTTAATAGAACCTGAAACCATTAATGATATAATTTCAGATAAATCGAATGCTACAATCATACTTACAGTTATGCGAGAAAATCCCAAAGGATATGGAGTGGTAATTGCAAAATCAGGAGAAGTTACTAAGATTGTTGAAAAGCCAGAAACCGAAATTAGCAAATTTCTTAATACAGGCATATATCGATTTCAAAAAGAAATTTTTAATGAAATAGAAGAACTTGAAATATCAGAAAGAGGGGAATTGGAGATAACAGATGCAGTTCAACGCATGATTGACAAAAATTATAGAGTGCAAACAATATCAACAACCCATAAATGGATGGATGTTATTTATCCATGGAATCTTATTGATGTAAATTCAGAAGTTTTAAATAAATCTATAGGAAATAAAGAAATTGGCGTTAGTGCAAATATTGAAAACAATGTTACAATACGGGGCATCGTATCAATTGGAGAAAATACAATAATAAGATCTGGAACTTATATCATAGGTCCTGTCAAGATAGGAAATAATTGTGATATTGCACCAAATACCGTAATTTTACCATCTACGACAATTGGAAATAATGTCACAGTTGGTTCATTCACAGAAATTAAAAATAGTATAATAATGCATGGTGCAAGAATTGGAACTTTATGTGTTTTGTCAAATTCTATAATTGGAGAGAATGTTATAATTGGATCACATAATGTTTATGAATCAAAGAAAACAAATATTATAATGAGGGATACCATACATTCAATAGATGTTGGTGCAATTATTGGAGAAAATTGCATCATAGAATCAAGCGTAAATATAAATCCCGGAACAATTGTTGGTGCTGATTGTCAAATTGGATCTGGAAATACTATTATTAAATCTATGCCAAATAATTCAAATGTAATATGAGGTAAAAATATATGTGTGGAATAATTGGATATATTGGAAATGCACAAGCAACCCCAATATTATTAGAATCATTAAAAAAATTAGAATATAGGGGCTACGATTCTGCAGGGATAGCCATAGGAAATTCACTTAAAGTATATAAAAAAAATGGACGAATAACAGACCTTGAAACTATTATTCCATCTAATATACAAAGCAATATTGGGATTGGGCATACAAGATGGGCGACACATGGAACTCCAACAACAAAGAATGCACATCCACATCTATCTCAAAATAAAACAATTGCAGTAGTTCATAATGGGATTATTGAAAATTATCAAAAACTTAAAAAAGAATTAATAGAAAAGGGATATCAATTTAAATCAGAAACAGATACAGAGGTAATTGGAAATTTAATTGAATATTTTTATGATGGAAATCTTTTAGATGCTGTAAAACAAGCACTATCTAAAATAAAGGGAAGTTATGCATTGTCTGTAATGGCATCAGTTCCATATAATTGTAATGAAATGGTAGAAAATGATATTATTGTTGTTGCAAAAAAAGATTCACCCCTTGTTATTGGTATTGGAGAAAATGAACATTATATATCATCTGATGTGACTGCAATATTGAAATATACAAAAAAAGTAATCTATATGCAAGACCACGAGCTTGCAATAGTTCGAAAAAATGATATTGAAATTATAGATTTTAAAGGAAACGCAATAACAAGAAAACCTGAATTAATAAAATGGAATATTGAAGCATCTGAAAAGGCAGGATATGAACATTTTATGCTAAAAGAGATTCATGAACAGCCAAATGCAATAAAAGAAAGTTTTGCAGGTAGAATATCTGAACTTGATGGAAATATTCATTTAGACAATATTGGACTTACAGAAAGAGAAATATTATTATTAAAAAGAATTGTAATTGTTGCATGTGGCACTTCATATCATGCAGGACTTTTTGGAAAATATATTCTTGAAAAACAGAATAGAATATTAACAGAAGTTGCAATAGGTTCAGAATTTAGATATTCAAATCCAATATTGAGTCCAGATACTCTTATAATTGCTATCACTCAATCCGGTGAAACTGCTGACACCCTTGCTGCCATAAAAGAGGCAAAAATTTATGGATGTCCAACAATTGCCATAACAAATGTAGTTGGAAGTTCAATTACGCGAGATGTAGATGGTGTGATATATACACATGCAGGTCCGGAAATTGGAGTTGCTGCAACAAAAACATTTATTACACAACTTATTGCACTTAAAATAATTACGATGCACATAGGTAAAATTAGAAAAACACTTACTACAATAGATTTAAAGCAACATATAAGGCATATGAAAGGCATTCCTTCAAAAATACAAGAAATCCTTGATGATTTTGAAAATATAAAAGAATGTGCTAAAGAATTTATAGATACAAAAAATTATTTTTTTATAGGAAGGGGAATTAATTGTCCAATAGCATATGAAGGTGCATTAAAACTTAAAGAGATTTCATATATGAGTGCAGAAGGGTATCCAGCAGGAGAGCTTAAACATGGTCCATTGGCATTATTAACAGAAGAGAGTACAGCCTTAGCACTTGTGACACATGGCATCACTTATGATAAAATGTTAAGTAATATTAAAGAAATAAAAGCAAGAGATGCATCTGTAATAGCAGTCGCCGAAGAAGGAGATAAAGAAATTTCAAAGTATGTTGATAGGGTAATTTTTATACCACAAGTAAATGAATTTTTTGCACCAATTTTATTAACTGTTGTTGTTCAACTTTTTTCATATTATGTTGCAAAAGAGATGGGTTGTGAAATTGATAAACCGCGAAATCTTGCAAAAAGTGTTACAGTGGAGTGATTAAAGGCATGAAAGCTGTAATTCTTGTGGCAGGCGAAGGAACACGAATGCGACCTTTGACTAATAATCGCCCAAAGGTAATGCTTGAAGTTGCAAATAAACCAATACTTGCACATATAGTACATTCACTAAAAGATGCGGGAATAAATGATTTTTTATTTGTGTGTGGATACTTATATGAAAATATTGAAAAGTATTTCGGAGATGGCAGAGAACTTGGAATCCGTATTGAATATATTGAACAGAAAGATAGATTGGGTACTGCACATGCAATAGAGTGTGCAAATGATTTCGTAGAGGATAGATTTTTAGTGTTGAATGGTGATGCACTTATTGATACACAGTTTGTAAAAAAATTAATAAATCGAGAAGAAACTTCTGTTTTATCTGTAAAAGAGGTGAATGATCCATCTGAATTTGGAATTATATTAACAGATGGTAAACAAATTACAACTATTATAGAGAAGCCAAAAAATCCAATATCAAATCTTGCAAATGTGGGAGTGTATGTTTTTGACAGAGGAATATTTGATGCAATAGAAAAAACAAAGTTATCTGAACGAGGAGAATATGAAATAACTGAATCCATTCAAATACTTATAGATGAGGGTAAAAAAATAGGCTATGAAATATATGATGGTGGATTGTTGCAAGATATTGGAAGACCTTGGGATCTTTTAGATACTAATGAATTACTGTTAAAAAATATAAAGAGTAATGTTAAGGGTGAAGTTGAGCCAAATGCCACACTTCGAGGTGCTGTAATTGTTGGAGAGGGCACACTTATACGAAATGGGGCATATATCATAGGCCCAGTTATAATTGGTAAAAATTGTATTATTGGTCCAAATTGCTTTATACGCGCAAGCACGGCAATAGGAGATGGCGTTCATATTGGGAATGCTGTTGAAATTAAAAATTCAATTGTAATGAGTAATACGAATATTGGACATTTAAGTTATGTTGGAGATAGCATTATTGATGAAAATTGTAATTTTGGAGCAGGGACAAAGGTTGCAAATCTTAGGTTTGATAAAAAAAATGTGAGAGTTATGCTTAAAGGTAAGCTTGTCGATTCTGGTAAAAGAAAGCTTGGTGTAATTATGGGGAATGGGGTGAATACGGGGGTTAATAGTATGATAAATGCTGGATGTGTGGTTCCTTCAAATTCTTTTATTTTGCC